>CALBTA010000183.1 GCA_937967755.1 uncultured Planctomycetaceae bacterium
ACTCGAAGACGACCGACGGCCAGGTCATGGGGACGCCGGCCTACATGTCGCCGGAGCAAGCCCGCGGCGATTCGGCCAGGGCCGATGCGCGCAGCGACATTTTTTCGCTCGGCGTGATGCTGTATGAGATGATCACCGGCGAGTTGCCGTTCCAAGCCGATGACAAAATCAGCCTCCGCGAGGCGATTCAGCACAAAGACCCCAAAGCCCCGCGCGCGATTCGACCCAAGATTCCGCGCGATTTGGAAACGATCTGCCTGAAAGCGCTGGAAAAACAACCCGAGCGCCGCTACCGAACCGCCGCCGAGTTGAGCGTTGACCTCCGCCGCTTCCTCGACAGCGAACCGATCCTCGCCCGCCGCCCGAAACTGCCTGAGCGAACGTGGCGGTGGTGCCGCAAACGCCCGTACGCAGTCTCGTCCATCGGGTTGGCCGCAATGGTACTCATTGCGGCCGGAATGATTGTGTATCTGGCGATGGCCAACCGCGCGTTGCTGGGCTACCGCCCCGTCATGATCACCACCAACGAACCCGGAGCCCGCCTGGCCATCGCCCCCTTAGATGAAGGCACCGGCGAACCAGATGAAACAGCCGTTATCTTTCCCAAAGAGCGAACCCCACTAACCATCGGCCTAAAACCGGGCGACTACTTCATCGTGGCATTGCTGGACGATGGGCGTTTTCATGAAGTTTATCGGCACGTGCCGGAGAAGAACGAGTTGTTTAGCGGCAGTAGGTATTTCCATCGCAGATTCAAAGTACTTAGGAATGGAACTGTCGAAGTGGAAGCGATCGCACTGCCTGAGTCTAGTGATAGCGAGATTCAGACCATGTCAAATTTTGGCGAGTTTTACTTGGGTCGACACGAGTACACATACGGGGAATATGAAAGGATACGAGACACACCGTCCAAGGAACTTCACCATTTGGCACTGGAGGATGAGCGCTACGCTTTGTGTGATACGTTTGACATGGCTGTTTGGATCGCCGAGCGTGAAGGCGCTCGCCTGCCTCTACGGCGAGAATATCAACGCGCTATGGCCATCGCGAATCCCGGCGACCTTCAGCTGACATTGCCGCCGAATCACGATCCAACCGATTTTGGGCCTGCAGACAGGTCCGAACTTGACGAGTTACCCGACATTGATGGGAAACCCGTGTGGGGTTTGCGCAGCAACGTTGCGGAGTGGACTGGCACGCGTTTGGGCTATGGTGAAAACAGCGGACAAGTTGTTTTCGGTGCCGGTGGGGACTTGTCGATCGTCAACGGTACCAATCGCCTGCCGCGGGAAGACAGCCAGGTGGTGTTCGTGAAACGAAGTGACCTACTTCCAGGCTTGGGCTTCCGGCTGGCGCGAAGCGCGCAGCCGATGCTGTTCCAGCAATCTCCGCAACAGTAGCGGATGCTACGGAGAATCATTGCACAAAAGAATTATCATTGGCGTGGTCGTCTTTTGTCCCTTGACCGTCACGCTGTATGTCGCACTTAGGACATAGTGCTCGCCGTCATGCGGCAACCCCGTTTCTTCGATTTTAGAAACGTCACCAAGCGGTTTTGCGTACGGCTTGACTTCCACAGCAACACAGAAGTTCACTGGGAAGTCATCGGTTTTTCGGCCCTTGATTTGAAATACCTTCGCAAAGATTCTTCGCTCATCGTGCTCGAAGGCGATAAAGTCTTGATCTGGAAGCATCTCGTCAGGACGCCATTGCGACGGGGTCATGATCGTTGTTCCCGTCCCTTCCGGGATGAAGTGCTTGTAGTTGCTGGCGTGACGTTTGGTGGTACCGGGGAAGGGCGATCCGCTGCTCAATTTTTCTGGTTTCGGCTTCCGCGCGTCCTCCTTGTCTCTTGCCGCAAACTTGAAAGTCTCCAACTGATCGCAAGGGGTCGGCAATGGGTAAGATACGTTTCCCGCGTAGTAGCCGTTGCCAAGCGGGTCCAGACACATATTCATGTGGTTTTCGCCATGCTTGCTGCAGTAGTAGTGCTTATACCGATCATAGTAACCTGCCTCGTAAAGCAAGCGGTAATATTCTGCCGCCGAAGTTGAAGCCGTGAAGATTCCAACAATCAAAGTGGCAAGCGCAAGTCGTCGCATGGCAACCTTCCTTTCGAGAGAGAACTCAGGGTGATAAGCAATGCCGCTGCCGGCCAATCCGGCGAATTCTTTACATCTGTCCCAAACTAAAACTCTTTCAATGACACACCGTCGTCGCGCGTGGCGAGACCTTTCAATGTCGTTAGGTCGACGTCGTCTGGCACAAACATCACCGCGCCATCCAAGGTTGCCGCCATCACTCCGCCTGGGTGTGCGTAGGTCAGCGGGTTGTTTGGTCCCCGGCTAAAATCGACCCCAGGCTGCTGGTAATCGGCCATATTGGGTTGATACCGGATTGTCGTAATGTTCCAGCAAGCACCGGCAGCGTGGCTGACGTGCGTGTCGTAATTCGGTGGAATTCCTCGGCCTAGTGATCCCATCAGCCAGCTTTCGGGATAGCCTCCGTCAATCCGCATGGAATAGCCATTGCTGTTATAGACTACGTTGGATGATTCAGCGACAACGATCGTTTTTGAAAGCCCGTCGCGGATCAACTTCTCGCGAGTGTAACCGTTGGGAAACAGAGCGCCGCCAGCGGCAATCTCGCCACCGGGCGATCCGCTACAGCAAGGTGATACGCGGTGTTCGGGAAAACCGTCGTGTGACGTGGCACCGGAGACCCCTACGTAAGACGGCATCATGATGTCGAGCGAATAAAACCGAGTGAAGTAAGGGAGCGGGCTGGAAGGGCAATGCATGGGCGAGACGGACGCTCCATCGATCGCGCGGGCGTTTTTCAAGTTCAGCAAGTACCACCCATGATGCGGCGACCGAAGATCGAGGCTATCGTAAAGCGCCTGTTCTTCGAGAAAAGGCAACGCTTCGGCCCACCACGAATGGCCGAACGTGCCTCCGCCTTGAACCCCTGTGGGGTAACGCTGCTTCGCGGTCTCGACGTTGTTAATGGCCAGCGTCACATGTTTTAAGTTGTTTTGGCAAATCGCCCGGCGCGCGGCTTCGCGGGCGGCCTGAACAGCGGGCAGCAGCAGTAACAGTAAGATTGCGATCACCGCGATTACGACCAGTAGCTCAATCAAGGTAAACCCTGCCGGCGGTTTGCGGCGGTGATTCAGCCAACTCATTCTCATCTTGCTTACCCCTTCCTGTACACCCTGAGCCACATCGCAACTCCAGCGAGCGCTCCCATGGCGAACAAACACCAGGAAGCAGGTTCCGGCGTGGGCGTGGGAGGCGTCGTCTCGACTGCCGCTGGCTGAACATTTGTGATTGAAAACAACAATAGCGAACCGGGCGGCGGGGACTCAGCGATGCTTCCACCGCTGGGGCCGGTAAATTCGCTGAAGGTGAGTGAGGAGGGGAGAGAGGTAATCGGCTCAGAATACAATGAGGTTGGGCCGATAAGATCAAAGTTTAAGAAACCCGCGGATTGAGGAACGCCATTTACCAGCAGCGGTGCCACCGGTGGTCCCCCGGGGGCGTTCGCGAAATCGTTCATTGCACTGGAGAACTGCACGATGAAATGGTCGTCAGGTCCAGAACCGCCACCCGGTGACGCAACATCATCGCCGATTGCGACTACATAGTCGTCGGCCACGAAAAGTGTTGACCCGAGCGTAGCGTAGAATCCCCCAGGAATCTGCTGGCGATATCCTTCCGTGTCAGCATCGAGCATGTGCGTTGCTGCGCTATCGGTGTCATATTCAAAGTGGCCTGTCACCATCGCAGGCGGAAACACGAAAGGGGGCACCGTCTCGCCGAACACGCTGCCGCCGAACGGAGCGACTTCTCCCTGGAAATCGAACGCTACCCGTTCACCCTTTGCTGCCGTTACGCTGCATGCAGCTACCAACAAACACATAAAAAGTCTGAAATACACTTGAAATTTCCCTCGAAGCAAAACTACGCACTTTGAGACTACGCCCCCCACCAATTGCGGGGTGATTCTAACAGACTTGGCCCACTTTGCCAACAAATTTTCAGCCGACGAAAAAGCAAAAAGCCAGCGGCGTACTGGCATTTGTGTTCGCTGGGTGGACTAGGATTTCCGTCGAGCGGTGACGGCTATCAATAGATATCGATGCTCTTTACCCCTTGGCCGCCGCTGGATTGGACGGCGAAGAGGCAGCGCCGGGCGGCTTCGTGGAGGTCGGCGGCGGGGAAGTTTTTCGCCGGCAGCGTTACGGTGGAGATGCCGATGCTGAGGGTGACCGCGGGCGACTTGTCGGCGTAGTTTCGCAGTTTTCCGGCTTGGGACTCGTCTAATATCCGACGGGCCATGTCGACCGCGGACGAGCGGTCGCAGCCGCCGAGAATCAATGCCAATTCCGCATCGCCGCAACGGACAATTCGCTCGTGTGGCTCTAAGTGGCGGCTGAAGGCGCTGGTCAGTAGCTGGGGCAGGTTGGTAGCCGCCGGTGCTCCTAGTTCGAAGATCAAATCTTCGTAGTCGTCGATGCTCAGCAACATCAGGCTCAAGGGCTGGCGACGCCTACGGCACGAGGTGACGGCGGCGCTGACTTGACGGAGGAGTTCAACCTCCGTCTCATCTCCACGAACCGCTGTGGTCGCGCTTGCCGATTCGGATGCAGCGACTTGGGCGGCGTCGGTGTGATCGAAGACTTCCATCGCCGCATCACCGAACGCGGCAACCGCATCTTCCAGCGCTGGCGATGGGATTTCGACGCCGGACATTGTTCCTTGCACTGCGCTAATTTCGCCACCTTCGCGGGCGGCCAGTTGGGCGGCCGCTGTTTCCGCTTCGCCTGAAAGCTGGCCGTAGGCGTCGCGGACGATGGTTTCGAATTGCGACTGGTTGGCGATCGAAACGTCAAACACCTCCGACATCTGCTCGACTTGTTCCTGCAACCGCCCCGCGAAATGGGACCACCAGGTGACGTCGTTCTCATCTTCCAGATCCATCACGTCGCTTAACGCTTCCGCCTGCCTGCGAACGATCAGCTTGGCGACGCCGTCAGCGGTAGCCAGAACGGAAGCGGTCTGCTGCAATCCGGTCGGGCTGGAATTTGCCGCATCGGCGGAGGTTGACGCCGCGATCGGTCGCCACAGCGCTTCCGGGATGCCCCAGGTTTGCAGCATCCGCGCGCTCAGCAGGCGGTGATCGAAACCCAGCGTTTCCAATTCCAACATCACCAGTTCGGCTTGCTCATCGCGAGCCTGGTGCAAAAACTCAGCATAAGGCTCGCCCAGTTCTTGCAGCAGCGTCAACATGCCAATGTCTTGTAGCAAACCAGCCAGGAAGGCGTCGTCGGGATCGACGCCATCGTACCGCGCGGCCAGTTCGCGCGCCGCCAACGCTTTTACCAGCGTGTATTTCCAGTAGTCGGCCAGCGCTTCGTTTTCAATGCCAGACAACAAGTTATCCGGCAGGCTGAAGCCCAGCACCAGCAGTTTCAGCGGCTTGATTCCCAGCAGCGCGATCGCCTGGTTCAGGTCGGTGACGTTGCGAATACCGCCAAACAGCGAACTGTTCACCGTCCGCAGAATCTTGCTCACCAAAGCCGGGTCGCGCTCGATGCAGTCCTTCAGCGCCGCCGAATCAACCTTGGGGCATTCGGTGAGCTGCAATACCTGCATTGCCACCGCCGGCAGCGTGTAAAGTTGTGTCGCGCGATCGACAAACTTTTCGAGCGGGCTGGGGGTATTATCGGCGACCATGCTGATGAACCGCTTGGAACGAAGGGAAGCTGGGGTGGAAGTATCGTTTTAGGCGCAATCTGCCACCCAAACGTAGCTTACGGCAATTCCGTGGGACGGGTTTGTAACCCGTCCGGCAGAATCGTGTAACGGGCTAGTAACGCCAGCAGCGAAACTTCCTTGTTTTCCCGGGTTTTCTGATGGGGTCGCGAAAATATGTCGAACTACTGCTGAACCGATTGGCGTGCTGAGGCGTCTAATGGGTGTAAGGCAAAAAACTGATACAACCGGCAGCAATGCAAGGAATACAAACCATGGTTAGCAATCACATCCGCGAGCGAGTTCGTACACGAGCTTTGACAGCCGCTTCCGAAAAAGAACTCGGCGGCATTATCTACAAGGCGCTGACCGAGGATGGCTTGGACTGGCGCGAAATCAGCAGTGAAAGCGTGAAGCAGTTGCTGGTCGATGCCGTGCATGCCTATCGCCACTTGCGGCAGCCGTCGCTGCGTGTCGCCGTGTAACGAGTGCTTTCACTCTTCGCCGAAGCCAGTAGCGCGCTCGTAAAGTTTCTCGCGCGTGCTCCAAAGCCCCGCCGATGGCGTTGGGATGAAGAAGATTTCTTCGCCATCGGGCATAGTGTTGAAACCTTCACTTAGTTGGTCGATGGGGTAACGCTGCATCGCCTCATCGATATCGGAGTAGGCAAAATGCACCTGCTCGATTTCCGTCTGCGAGAGATGCCCCGGAGCATAGCGGATCGTGAACCGGCCTTCGCTGGTTCCATGCATTAAGTGGGCCGTGGCGTGGGCCAAATCTTGCATATCGGCATTTTGCTTGTAGAGTTCCAACACTTGCGGCGTCGGCTGGTAGCCATACTTGCGGATGAGCTGGTCGACATCTTCCTGCTCGCCAAACCGCTTTAGTCCGGGGGCGATGATCAGCAGCTCGCCGCCGTCGGCAATCGCCATCCGCGTGCGGTAGACCGCTTTGTTCGCCACCCACGTGCTGAAGAATTCGTCGCCCTGCATCACGCAGACGATCTTTTTCAGCGGCTCGTCGAGCACGGTAATATTTTCGTCACGCGCCTGCCGGGCGGCATTCAGGTACGTTTCCACATCATCACCCGCATGGAAACCTGTATGCACAAGTTCGCCCGCCGCGTTTCGCGCCAGCACAACTTGTACATAGAAATCCGGCAACCCGCCCAACAAGTCTTCTTCGGCCTTGTTGAAACATTGCCGAACCGGCGTGGTAAGGCAGCCGAGGTTGTTTTCGATCCCGCACGTTGCCGCCATCATGTGCGAGGCACAAATCGTATCCTTCCCGGCGACGCCGATGAAATAATTCTTATTGTGGTTGGCGAAGCCCAGCACCTCATGCGGCACGACGTGCCCGATGTTGATGATCAGATCCCACCGCTCTTCCATCAGCATGCGATTTAGCACAATCGGAATCGCCCAATCGACCAGCCCGCCGGAAGTCTCCTTCACGTAGTCAGCGGAAACTTCCCCCACCGGCACACTGCCATCGCGCCAATCGTGCGCGTGAATGATTTCATTCGGAATCGCACCGAACATTTGCCGGTTCTGCTCAGGCGTATGCGGTTCATGTTGCCCGAGCGTCGGAATAACATGAATCTCCGCCTCGCCCTTGAGCGCATCGTAAAGATATTCGGTAATCCAACCGGCACCGCTGTGCATCCGCGTAATATCAGGCGGCAGCAGCAAGATGCGCTTCGGCGTACCGCAAATCCGCCTGCGAGCCTGCGCAACCGTTTCATCGAGGAGCGTTTCAATGCGCTCGCGAGATAGTTCAGCAGCGGTTTCGTTGATCCAAGGCATAGGTGAAGTGAAGAAAGTGTTGAAATTAGATAGTCGCTTTTCGCTCCGCGAAAAGAAAGTTGTTCGCGGAGCGAACAACGACATACGCGCTACGCCGGTTCAATACCCATTTCGGCCAACAACATTTTCATATCACCCCAGACATCTTTCTTCGCCGCCGGGTTGCGCAGCAAATACGAAGGGTGATAGGTGACAACCACGCGGGCTTCGACATTTTCGTCTTCGTAGGGGTGAAACTTGTGCCGCATCTTGCCGACCGACTGGCTCGCCGGAGTCTGCAATATTTCCTGCATTGCAAATTTCCCCAAACAGACGATGAACTCGGGCTGAATGATTTCCAACTGCCGCTTCCAGTAAGGGCGGCAGTTTGTCAGTTCTTCCTCGGCCGGGTTGCGGTTACCGGGCGGCCGGCACTTCAGCGTGTTGAGGATGTAAACGTCGTCACGCGACCAAGTGCAAGCGGCGATGATCTTCGTCAGCAACTGACCCGCCCGACCGACAAACGGCTCGCCTTGCCGGTCTTCGTCCGCCCCAGGTGCTTCGCCGAAAAACACCACCCGAGCGTCCGGGTTTCCGACCCCGAACACCGTTTGCGTTCGCGTAGACGCCAGTTCGTTGCACAAGGTGCACGCGGAAACTTCTTGCTGAAGAACGGTCAACTGCGACGCTTGATCGCCGGCGGCCCCTGCTCCGGCGACCGATTTCGTTTCAGCAGAACTTGTTTTGGCTGCGGGCATGACATCGTCTTCCGTGGTTATCAGTTGGGGCCGTGACTGCTTCGTGGGCGTCTCGGTCACTGCGGTTGGTGCGCGGGACGGAATGTCTACCTTGGGTAGTTCGCGCACCCCGGCAGCCCGCAGGCTTTCCAACTGCTGAACGAGGGCGCGCTGCAAATTCGTCGGCTGATGTGACATTCGAATTACACCAAGCGGGTTCGTCGAACTATAATACTGGATTGATGCAAATTGACTAGTTGTCAGCAGTCTCGTTTTGGTTCCATGCCCGTTCCTCAAGTTGTTATCGTCGGCCGCCCTAATGTGGGGAAGTCCAGCATTTTCAATTGGCTGGTGCGCCGGCGGCTGGCGATTGTTGACAATCAGCCAGGTGTCACGCGCGACCGGCTTTCTCATTTGATCAGCGTGGGTGATCGATTTTTTGAGGTCGTCGATACCGGCGGGATGGGCATTGAAGATGTGGACGACCTGACCGCTGATATCGAGCACCAAATTGATGTGGCGATGCAGTCGGCGGATATCATTCTGTTCGTGGTCGATACGCGCGAAGGGATCGTGCCGCTGGACGAAGAGGTCGCGCGCCGCCTGCGGTATGTCGACAAGCCGACAATTTGCGTGGCAAACAAGACCGACGACGCGACGTTCGATTCGGCCGCCGATGATTTTCGCCGGCTGGGGCGGGGGAAGTTGGTGAAGGTCAGCACCCTGCAGAACCGCAACCGGGACGAATTGGCAGAGTTGATCGTCGAGCGTTTACCCGACACCACGGAAGAAAACGCGAAAGAATCCGATCCCGAAATGAAAGTCGCCATCGTGGGGCGGCGGAACGTCGGTAAAAGCACGTTCGTCAATACGTTGGCCAAGGCCGAGCGGATGATTGTTTCCGAAGTGCCCGGCACGACCCGCGACAGCGTTGACGTGCGGTTCGAACTGGACGGTAAAGGCTTCATAGCCATCGACACGCCAGGGCTGACCAAGACCGGCAGCGTGAAGACAGATATCGAATTCTACAGCATGCACCGCGCCAAGCGCAGCGTGCGCTATGCGGATGTCGTGCTGCAGTTCTTCGCAGCCAACGAACGGATCGGAAAAGTCGATAAGCAACTGGTCAAATACATCGGCGAACAGTACAAGCCCTGCATTTTCGTGGTGAACAAATGGGACACCATGGCCGAGCATATGCCGACCGAAAAATGGGTCCGCTACCTGCGTGAACAATTCGGCACCATGTGGCACGTCCCCATCGCTTTCATCACGGGGCAAACGGGAAGAAACGTGAAGGCCCTGTTCAACCACGCGCAAATGCTGTTCAAGCAATCGCGCGAGCGGGTCTCGACGGGCGAGTTGAACCGGCTGATCGAAGCGGCGATGGTCCGCAACCCGCCGCCGATGTTCCGCCACCGCCGCCCGAAGGTGTTCTACGCCACGCAAGTCGGCATCCAACCGCCGACGATCGTGATGTTCGTCAACAACCCCAAAGCGTTCCCGCACACCTACAAACGCTACTTGCTCAGCGTACTGCGCGATCAGCTTTCCTTTGGCGAGGTGCCGATCAAACTCTACCTGCAAACCCGCACCCAAACCGACGAGAACCAGGCCCGCGGGGCGTAGTATTCGCGCAGCGACACCTTTACACCGAAGGCGTTGCATATCATATCCCAGGGTCCGACGCGCAGCGGCGTACCCTGGGTTGGTGATGCCGTCGCGATCTTTGCGCTGAAAGCGTTATACAAGGGTGCTACCCTTCGGTTTGCCGCCTTGTAAAACCCTTTCAGGGTATGTTTTCTCCCGAGCGGTACCCAGCGTGGCGCGACTTCGTCGCTTACGCTGGGCTATGGTGTTTAACGCCTTCGGCGTATCTATCGCGGCTGCGTGCTGTCGGCCCTACCCGGCCTGGGTTGCGATCACGGCCGAAGGGCCGAAAGCGAAATCAAGGGCACGCGGTGGCGTTCAGCGAAAAGCCCCAAAAAATATTTTCGGAAATCCGCCAAGAAAAGTGTACGGCACACAAGTTTTTGAAGTGCAGCGAGGGGGTCGCAATTTCTTGCGCGCCGCGTCCGCTCGCTGGTGGAGTTCTTCCGCTGCAAATTGTGCTCCGCGAGTCGCCCCGTAGAACTTTTCGGTCGTCTGAAAATTGCTTGTGTCGCATGACCACCTTAAGAGATTCAGCAGAGGCGTCGAACGCAGCCACGACGCAGATCGTGAGCAGAGTCGCTCGCCCGATCTGAAAACCCTTGGTGAGCGCTTTCTAAATGCTGCCTCAGGGCAGATGGTATATGGCGCCAGTGGCCTGCAAATGGACCGCGGGAGCATTGCCTGTTGTCTCTGCCGCGGCCAAGAACCTCAATCATGCCCCAATGCGCATGGCGAATCGCTGAGATTCTGTGATTGACATGTCGTAACCTTTCGATATAATTGATCATCGAAGGGAGTGTTATGGCTACCAAGGCACGCAAAAAACCGAAACTTCTCACCATCGATTCGCTCAGTGAAGCGGCCGAGTGCCTGAAAACACTGGCGCACCCGCATCGCTTGCGAATTGTCCAGATGTTGCTCGCGGGCCGATATACCGTTGGCGAACTGGCCGAGGCTTGCGAAATTCCAAGCCATATGGCTTCGGAGCATCTGCGACTGATGCAGCGTTGCGGGCTTCTGAGTAGCGAGAGAGATGGGCGACGCAATTACTACGGAATCGCCGAACCTCATCTGGCGAACATCATGGATTGCATCGAAGCCCGGTTTGGAGGCAAACAGTAACTTTTTTTTCACATATATATCGTTAAATCGCAAGATATCGATATTTTAGGATAAATAACATCAACCATTGAGCTGAGGAGAAACCGGATGCAAATTTCGCAAGTCTCACCCCAAGAATTCGCCGCTATTTGCGGAAAAAGTGACCAGATGCAGCTAATCGACGTACGCACTCCGGTTGAGTTTCGAGAGCTTCATGCCGACATCGCCCACAATCTTCCGCTGGACCGCCTTGATCCCAAGCGTTTGCAAAGTGAGGGAGAAGTCTCGAAGGCGCAGCCCGTTTACGTGGTTTGCCGCTCAGGCAACCGGGCCGCGCAGGCCTGCCAGAAACTCGCGGCCGCCGGCTATGACAAGGTTGTCAACGTTGCAGGCGGAATGCAGGCGTGGGAAGCCGCGGGTCTGCCAGTCGTCCGAGGAAAAAAGGCGATGTCGCTCGAACGTCAGGTTCGCATCGCGGCGGGTGCGCTGGTGGTTCTGGGCGTAGCCCTGGCCTGGTTCCATCCGGCCTTTCTCGCATTAAGCGCGTTCGTGGGCGCCGGGTTGGTCTTCGCTGGAATCACCGACACCTGCGGCATGGGGATGTTGCTATCCAGAATGCCGTGGAATCAGGTGTCCAGCAGTTGTCGGGAAGGTCAATGCGCGGCGAAACCAATCAACGGAAATGTTCCACAGCAGAGGAGCTAGAGATGTTCTTGCAACGCTATTACCTGGAGTGCCTGTCTCATGCCTCTTACATGGTGGCGGATGAGACGACTAAGATCGCGGCGGTCATCGATCCGCAGCGCGATATCAAAATCTACCTGGACGAAGCGCGGGATCGAGGCTTTACCATCCAGCACGTGATCCTCACCCACTTCCACGCCGACTTCATTTCGGGGCACATCGAATTGCGTGATAAGCTGGGGGCTCGAATCTATTTTGGCAGCCGGGCGAAGGCTGAGTTCGACTTCCAACCACTTCACGACGGCGACGCGATTCGGCTAGGCGAAGTTCGGTTGGCCGCGATGGAAACACCCGGCCACACGCCGGAAGGCATCACCGTTCTCGCTTACGATGACGCGTCCGACACCAGTCACCCGCAAGCGGCATTCACGGGAGACACGCTGTTCATCGGCGACGTCGGCCGGCCCGATTTGCTGGCCTCGATTGGTGTTACCGCCGAGGAACTGGCCGAAATGCTCTATGATTCGCTGCATCACAAGTTGCTAACGCTTCCCGACGACACGCTTGTCTATCCGGCGCACGGAGCCGGTTCGATGTGCGGCAAGCAACTCAGTGATGAGGCGGTTTCGACCATCGGCGAGCAGCGGCGCTACAACTACGCTTTACAGCCGATGTCGAAGCCTGAATTCGTGGCAATGATCACGGCCGATCAACCCGAAGCGCCTTCGTACTTCGCACACGACGCGATTCTCAATCGTCAAGACCGCCAAAGTTTGGAAGCAGCGTTGAGCAATTCAATGCAGCCGCTTGATCTCGAAAAAGTATTGGCGTTGCAGTCCGCAGGGGCCCAACTGGTCGACGCCCGCAACGGGACGGAATTTGCGGCCGCCCACCTGCGGGGGGCGCTGAATATCGGAATCGACGGCAAGTATGCGACTTGGGCGGGCACGATGCTGGACAAGACCTCGCCAATCATCATCATTGCTGATGCGGATCGTGTCGAAGAAGCGGTGATGCGCCTAGGACGAATCGGGCTGGATAACGTTGCGGGTTTTCTGCGAGACGGAATGGCTGCCCTTAAAGGCCGACCTGATCTGCTGTCGAAAACCACGCGTGTGTCTCCCGCGGCGCTGCAAGAGCTAGCCGGCCAACACACCATCATCGACATTCGAACCGCGAGCGAATGGGAACTGGGGCACATCGACGGCAGCCTCAACGTTCCACTGAGCCAATTGTCACAGCGAATAGATGAAGTGCCTGTCACGGGCACGGTCATCGTGCATTGCCAAGGCGGCTATCGCTCGTCGCTCGCCGCCAGTTGGCTGGAGCGAGAAGGCCGCGACAACGTGGTCGATCTTGTCGGCGGATACAAGGCATGGGCGACGAACCGGCCGCCCACGGCAGCGGCGGCCGACAAGGAGTAGGACGATGTGGCTACTAGCCGTATTGTTTGGGCTGTTGGTTGGCGTTTCGCTGGGCCTCACCGGTGGCGGCGGATCAATTTTCGCGGTGCCACTGCTGGTATACGGTTTGGCTTTGGCCCCGCGGGACGCGGTGGGCGTTTCGCTGGCGGCCGTCGGCGCAACAGCGTTGGTGGGAGCCATCGAGCGTCTGCGAGCTAATCAAGGCGAAATTCCAACAGGCCTCATATTCGCCGCAGCTGGAGTCTTTGGCGCACCGCTGGGTTCTTGGCTGGCCGGACTCATGCCGGAGGCATTGTTGCTGGGGTTGTTCGGAGCGCTGATGTTCATCGTGGCCGCGCGCATGTGGCGAAGCGCGCAAAAACCTGAGGTTCCGGCGTGCGATCTCGCCGATGCCGACGGGCCAACCTGTCGCCGCGACGCCGCAGGCAAGCTGGTGGTGACGTCCCGATGCACTATACTGCTGTGCCTTGTCGGCCTCGTTACGGGCGTGCTGTCGGGGCTGTTCGGAGTCGGGGGCGGATTTGTCATTGTTCCTGCTTTGGTGATATTCAGCGGGATGAAAATCCATCGCGCGGTGGCGACCAGTTTGCTTGTAATTGCGCTTATCAGTGTCTCTGGCGTGTCGTCCCACTTGCTGGCCGGCCGCGACATTCCATTGGTGATTACCACTCTGTTCGTCGTTGGCGGGATCGCCGGTTTGTATTTGGGAAACATCACGGGCCGGCGCTTTTCCGGTCCTGCCCTACAACGCATCTTTGCCGCGGCGATCGTCGTAGTGGCTACGTTTGTATTGGTACAAACTTTCGTGTAGCTGCGATTGAAGGCTCGACTTGACTAGCGCTCTTGGTCGAGTCAGTTGGCCGCCGCGATTGCTGCGATGACCATATCCAACAGCGCCGGGAGCGGCTCGGTTGTGTCGAGACGAAGGCCAGGCAGCCGGGACGAGTCCGGCTGCTCGTCAATCGCTTGATAAGAAGCGGTCTCGGCGCTGGCTTCCGAAAGTGTCTCCCCGCCTTTCGCCCGCTCGGCAATTCGTTGTTTCGCGACGGCCTCGGGGCATGTGCACTCGACAAATAGCGGAATCGCCTGTTGACGACGCGCTTGCTCCAGGGCTTGCTTGCGACAATTCGCAGCAAGGAAAGTGCCATCCAATACGGCGGATCGACCCGCTCGAAGCAGTTGTTTCGCTCCGGCAAACATATCGCGATATACCATCGACTTCAATTCGGGCGCGTACTTCCCCTGACCATACCCGGCTGGCTCCGTGCTTTCTCCCAGCAAGTCCCGCCGAATCGCATCGGTTTGCAGCAGCGAAATCCCCAATCGCGCCGCGATCGCCGTCGCCACGGTCGACTTGCCCGTCCCCGACCTGCCCCGCACAATAATCAGCAGCGGGCGGCCAATGCTGCGCGCATATCGTTCCGCTAAGGTCAGATATCGCCGCGCTTCACTTGTAGCCCTGCCGCGCTGCTCGCCGGCGAGTTGGTCCGTCCGCAGTGCCGCCACCTTCGCCCGCACACACGCGCGATAACACTTGTAGAAGGCGATTAACATCGGGTCCGGCTGATCGCCGCTCCGCGCGCGATACCACTGAA
>CALBTA010000184.1 GCA_937967755.1 uncultured Planctomycetaceae bacterium
CGCGTACAACTGTTTCTCGGGGAGTTGCGAGTCAAGACCGTAGAGCCGCCGCGTCGCCTGGCTCTCACCCTCAAGGTCGAACAGATCAGGCACCGCGGTTTGCATGCGAAAGGCCAACTCGTAATTGCGAATCGCACTCTCGATAGCATCATTCGGGCCGGCCATATCCAAGGTGGCTGCATCGATCTGCCGCAACTGGTCGAAAGCTTGCGGCTGCGGCAACTGGAACTGCCGTTGTTGCTGCGCTTCAACGGCATCTTGAAAGACCGCATCGACGAGTTGCACGACACCTTCGCCGCGGCGATTGAAGAACACGTGTACCAAGGCAGTTACCTGGGTGTGTATCCCATTAAGGTGAATCAGCAGCGGCAAGTGGTCGAGCAGATCGTTGAGCACGGCCGGCAGTACAACGTCGGCCTGGAAGCAGGCAGCAAGCCGGAACTGCTGGCGGTCATCGCCATGACCGATATTGACACTCCGATCATCTGCAACGGGTTCAAGGACGACCAATACATTCATCTGGCGATGCTCGCCCAAAAAATCGGCCGTAGGGTGATTCCCGTCGTCGAACGTTTCAGCGAACTCCAACTGATCTTGAAGCACGCTGAACAAGTCGGCGTCGAACCGAGCATCGGCATGCGCGTGAAACTTGCCGCCCGCGGGGCCGGGCGGTGGCAACTCTCCGGCGGGTTCCGTTCCAAGTTTGGCCTGACGGTCAGCGAAATCCTTCGCGGGTTGGAACTGTTGAAAGGGCGGGGCATGGAACATTGCCTGAACTTGCTGCATTTCCACCTCGGCAGCCAGATCACCAACATCCGCCCGTTTAAGGTCGCCATTGATGAGGCAGCGCACATCTATACCGATTTGCATCGCCGCGGGGCGGGCTTGAAGTACTTGGATGTGGGCGGCGGGTTGGGCGTCGATTACGACGGTTCGCAGACCAACTTCGAGTCGAGCATGAACTACACGCTCGGCGAGTACGCCCGCGATATCGTCTATCGGGTGCAATCGGCGTGTGACGACGCCGATGTTCCGCACCCGCACATCATCACCGAGAGCGGCCGTGCCATCGCCGCTTACCACGGTGTATTGGTGATGGGTGTCTTGGGCGTTTCGCAGCGGGCGGGGAGCGATGGGCAGTCGTTGCCCTCGATGCCAGAGGACGCCGAGCAACCATTGCTCGACCTCAACAACACGCTGTGCGAGCTAACCGAGCGCAACATCCAAGAAAGCTTTCACGACGCCCAGCGCTCGTTCGAAGTTGCCATGACGTTGTTCGCCGCGGGGCATTTGTCGCTTCAGCAGCGCGTGCTGGTAGAGGAGTACTACTTCAGTATTTGCTCCCGGATTCAAACCATCACACAAGAAATGGACGAGGCTCCCGAGGAACTTCGCGGGCTTAACGCCATGCTGGCCGACACGTACTTCTGCAACTTCTCGCTGTTCCAGTCGCTGCCTGACAATTGGGCGATTAAGCAGTTGTTCCCCGTGATGCCGATTCACCGCTTGAACCAGCGGCCAACGCGCCATGCCGTGCTGGCGGATATCACTTGCGACAGCGACGGCAAGGTCGACCGGTTTGTCGACCACCGCGACGTTGCAAAAACATTGCCTCTGCACGCGTGGCAAGACGAACCGTACTACCTCGGTGCGTTTCTGGTCGGCGCGTACCAAGAGATACTCGGCGACTTGCACAACTTGTTCGGCGACACCCATGCCGTTCATGTCGACCTGACGCCCGAGGGCCAGGTGGCCATCGAAACGGTCGTCGGCGGCGAAACCGTCAGCGAAGTGCTCGACTACGTGCAATATAATCCCCGCGAGCTCACCAGCCGGCTGGAAGCAGCGGTTGAAGCTGCGGTCCGCAACGGTCTGATCGACGACCGGCAGGCAGGTAAGTTTGTGAAGTTCTATCGCGAAGCGCTCAACGGCTATACCTATATGGAAGCCGGTAAGTAAAGTTGACGTATTGTTTCATATGAATGTCGAATTTCGAACAAGGAATTTTGAATGATGAACGAAAAGCAAGCCCGTGAGTTTGATTTGGAAGACCGATTGATTGATTTTGCAGTCCGAATTATGAACATTGTCGATTCGCTGCCGAAGAGCCGCAACGGAAATCATGTTGCCGGACAGATCCTGAGGAGCGGCACGTCGCCTGCCCCTAACTACGGAGAGGCACAGAGCGCTGAATCACGCAAAGACTTTATTCACAAGATGAAGATTTCGCTGAAAGAGTTGCGTGAAACACATATTTGGCTGCGCATTTGCCAACGAAAGCCGCTCATCGAACCGCCCACGCGTCTTGATCCGATCATCGCGGAGTGCGATGAACTGATTTCAATCTTTGTGGCCAGCATCAAGACGGCCCGAAGCAATAGCTAGACTAGGAACCTTCACTTCGCCATTCGTAATTCCTTGTTCGACATTCGTCAATCAAGCGGATTTCCGCGTTGCCCCTCGAGCAAATTGCCAATCCCACAATGCCCAACCACGAAATCGACATCTCCGCCTGCCGCGCGCGTCAGCAACGCCTGATCGAAGTGATGCAGCAGCAGAACCTCGACCTGATCATCGTCACACAAAATGCACACGTGCAATACCTGGCCGGTCCGCGATACGCTTGGACGTTTCAACCCGCGGCGGCGCTGACCGCCGATGGCATGTTGGCACTCGTCGCACCGAACAAGCCGCCGGAGATCGCCGCGGCGAATGAAGTGCTGACTTACGAGGCGCAATGGCACAGCACGATGCGCAACGATCAACGCGAAGCATCTTGCGATGCCCTAACGGGCTGGCTGATAGGGCAATCGAATGTGAAACGCCTTGGGGTTGAGTTTTCATCGTTCCCAGTGTTCCTTTCCCAGCAGACCGACGCGGAATTGGTCGATATTGAACCGGAACTATATCGCCTGCGACGACGCAAAGATCCTGACGAGTTAGAGCGAATCAAAAAGGCGATCGCTGGCACGGCGCGGATGTACGAACTGGCTCGGCAGATCATCGAACCCGGCATCAACGAACTGGAAGTCTTCAACCAACTGCAAGCCGCGGCTGTGAACGAGTTTGGCGAGATGCTGACCGGCACGGGCAACGATTACCAGTGCGGCGCACGAGGCGGGCCGCCGCGCGATCGCGTCGCGGTCGACGGAGAACTTTACATCCTCGATCTTGGCCCGGCCTTTCGCGGCTACTTCGCAGACAACGCCCGCACCATCGCCGTGAACAAGAAGCCCACCGATGCACAACAGCAAGCGTGGGAGCAAGTCATGAAAGTCTTCACCCATCTCGAAGCGGCTGTGAAGCCCGGCAAGAGTTGCAAAGAACTCTTCGACGAAGCGCAGGCGATTCTGGACGAATCCCCTGTCGGGGTATTCAACCACCACCTTGGCCACGGCATCGGGCTGTTCCCTCACGAAGCCCCACACTTGAACCCTAATTGGGACGACTCGTTCGAAGTCGGTGACGTCTTCACCGCCGAACCGGGACTGTACGCGGACGAACTAAACGTCGGCATGCGTATCGAAAACGACTACGTGGTCACGGAAAGCGGCATCGAATTGCTGACCGATTTTCCGCTGGAGCTGTGATGAGTAGGACGGATTTGCAGCCCGTCCACAACGTCGCTTGCGACGTACCCGCGGAACATTGGTTCAACCGGTAAAGTGGCGGACACGCTGGAACTTGCACATCGTCGGGTTACAAACCCGACTTACCAAGTGCGTTCATCACCACGACGATGAGCAATAATCAATCGTCCGCGCGATTTCCGATTTCAGCTTGTCGCGCGGGACGATGCGGTCGATGAAGCCGTGTTCCAGCAGGAACTCGCTGGTCTGAAAGCCTTTGGGCAGTTCGATGCGGATGGTCGCTTTAATCGTTCGCGGGCCGGCGAAGCCGATCAGGGCTTTCGGCTCGGCGAAGACCACATCGCCCAGCGACGCGAAACTGGCGGCGACGCCCCCCATCGTCGGGTTGGTCAACACGGAAATGAACAACCCGCCCGCGTCGTCGTGCCGGGCGAGCGCGGCGGAAACTTTCGCCATCTGCATCAGCGACAAAATGCCTTCGTGCATTCTCGCCCCGCCACCGGAGCCGCTGATGATGATCAGCGGCAAATTGCCTTCGGTCGCCCGTTCGATCAAACGGGTCAGCCGTTCGCCGACGACACTGCCCATGCTGCCCATAAAAAACGCCGAATCTGTCACGCCAATCGCTACCCGGCGGGCCCGAATCATGCCGGTTCCGGTAATGGCCGCATCCGAGATGCCCAGCTTCTTCTGCTCGGAAACCAGCTTGTCCGGGTAGGGCCGCTTGTCAACGAACTCCAACGGGTCGGTCGGCTCGACAAGGGCGTCCCACTCTTCGAATGTTCCCTCGTCCAGGACCTGCTCGATGCGATCCTTGGCTGAAACGTACCAGTGGTAGCCGCACTCGGGGCAAACCGATTGCCGCCGTTGGGCTTCCTTGATGAAGATCGCATTGCTGCAACCAGGGCAGCGCTGCCACAAACCTTCAGGCACGCCGCGTTTGACGGGCTTGGTGGATGAATCGTTGTTTTCAGACATGGGCCTATTGTAGCCTGACGGCGCGGAAAGTCAGAGGTCGGTTGCCGCGACCGCGATCAGGCCGTGACCTTCGTTTCAATCAGTTCCCAACTGCCGCAATCGCTTTCGGCCGCCCAGAGGTTGCCGATTTCCTCATCGGTCAATACCGACCGCACCAAGCTGCAAAGCGGTTGCGGAGCGACCAGCGCGACGACCGACCCGTCGCCGTTCTTGGCGACCTTCTTCAGCGAAGAAGCGATTCGCGAAGTTGCCTCTGCCAGCGTTTCCCCCTCTGGCGGGCAGACCGTTTCGGGCTGCTCCTGCCATTTCCTATAAACCTTCTTCTGCGTTTGCCGAACATCCTCGATCAGCTTGCCCTGCCAGAGGCCCATGTTGATGTTCTGCAACTTGTCGAGCCGTTTCGTCTTCGTTCCCTTGGCGACGGCGATGGCGTCGGCCGTTTGCTGCGACGCCTGATCAGGCGAGGAGTAGACGACCGAAATGGGTAGCGGCGCAAGCTCCTCGACCATCCGCGCCACCTGCCCGGCCCCGTTGTGGCAGAGCGGAATATCCAGCGTACCAGCGATGCGACCCTGCTCGTCGTAGTCGGTTGAGCCTGTGCGTATCAGTGCGATTTGTGTCATTGAACTTCGCTTGTTTGAAATCATGATGCCGCGCGGGTTGCCAACTCTCTTAGCTGGCCAACCGCTGCGCGGTAGTCTTCCGCTTTGAAAATCGCCGAACCGGCAACGAACCAATCCGCGCCGGCCTCGGCACAGCGGGCAACCGTTTCGGCGTTCACGCCCCCGTCAACTTCAAGCACGACGCCATCGCCTAAGCGCTGTCGCAGGGATTCAAGTTTTTCCAGCGCAACGGGGTTAAACTGCTGGCCACCAAACCCGGCGTTGACGCTCATCACCAGCACCAGGTCGCAAACATCCAGGCAATCATCAAGCGACTCCAGCGGCGTATCAGGGTTTAGCGCGATCCCAGCCGCGACCTCGCGCTGCCGAATTGATTGCAGCAACTCGCGCGGATTGTCCGTCGCCTCGATGTGAACGGTGATCACATCCGCCCCGGCGTCCGCAAACGCACCGACGTATTTTTCCGGGTTCGCAATCATCAGATGGACGTCAAGCGGCAAGTCCGACAACTCGCGAAACGCCGCGACGATCGGCATCCCGTACGTCAAGTTTGGCACGAACACTCCGTCCATCACATCCAAGTGCAGCCCCGGCACGCCAGCGGCGGTCAACTGTTCCACTTCCCGCTGCAAGTTGCCAAAGTCGCACAGCAACAGCGACGGCAGAATCGCCGGCGATGCCGCGTGCAAGCGGCTAAACTGCTGCTGGGGTGAAAGGCGGAATGCGTTCATGAAACAAGTCGCTGCCGCGGGATGCTAGCAATCAGTGGGGTGGAAATGCAGCTACCAGCGGGAAGCGTGGGGAATGCAAGGAGACGGCGAATGGTCTCAGGTTGCCGAGCGGGAGTCTTGCTGAACGTGCAAGATGATCCCGGCATACAAAGAGTGCGAACGAACCAAATAGGCAACGGTCGGGGTGAAGGGAGTTGGCGAAACGGAACTCAGCGAACGGTTCGCTTGTCTCCGCCGCAAACGTGTGATTCTACCACTCGCAACCCACGCCGTCTGCCCTCGTTTCGAACCACCTCTCGCGTGGTCCGGCCAATCGCCGGTGTTAGCTAACTTGTTTGTGGAAAAAGACTTACAGCTTAGTCTCCACGTCTTCACTTTGCGGCAGATCTTCAAGACGGTCCAAATCGAACAACTTCAAGAACCGATCGGTAGTGTGATAGTTGCGGCGCGCACCTTTCTCGCCCGGCAGTTCGATGCGAAGCAACTGGCGGCGAACCAATTGCCGAAGCAACGCCCCGCTTTCCCGCCCCCGCAGTTCATCCACGGCCTCGCGGGTGATCGGTTGCTGGTACGCAACAATCGAAAGCACATCCACGGCCGCTTGGGAAAGACGGGCCTCGCGAAGCTTCCCGTAAAAGCGGTTGCGCAGCGGCTGCCACGGCTCGCGTAGGGTCATCCGGTAGCCGCCGTCCTCGGTGACGATCACCAACGGACAGCCGAGTTGCTCGTACTGCTCGTTCAACTCGTCAACCAGCGCATCGATCTCATCCGGCTCGACCCCGCGCATGCTTTCGGCCGCTTCCTCGCGGGCTAGCGGCTCGTTCCCCGGGTGCCCGACGAAGAGCATCGCCTCGAGGATCGTCCGCGGATTTGTTAGCCGCCGCTCATCGTCCGTTGGGTCGTGGATGGTTGGCTTCATAGGTGCATGATACCGGTTGCTTCGCCGGCGGGCCACGGCAACTGTTGGCGAGCGCGGCGGCAAAAAGTGGACTCCCCTCGCTCGCTCCGGCTAGAATGTTGACTGCCGTGATGGACCTTGCTGTGTTCCTTAGGTAAGCCTCGCATCGCGGCGTTCCCTCCCACCACTCCCACCTCACTGCAAGGAAGTTGGCATGAACCGCACATTGCCGCTGTTTGTACTCGCGACCGCCATCTGTTGGGCCGGCCGCTTGCCCGCCGCCGATGAACACGACCATCACCACGGCAAGCACGAACACATCGACTTCAGCATCAAGTCGGTCAAATCGGGCGATTGGTCGAATGTGAAAACATGGGAGCCGGCGCGGCTGCCCAAAGCTGGCGACCGCGTCTTGGTCAGCCGGCATACCGATGTGAAGTACGACGTGGAAAGCAAGGAAGTCATTCGCATGGTGCAGGTGGTCGGCACATTGAACTTCGCCTGCGATCGCAGCACCGAATTGCACGTCGGCTTGCTCAAAGTGCAGAACAGCAGCGTTTGCAGCGAAAGCGGGTTCGCCTGCGATTTCCGGGGCGTGAATCAGCTCGGCGAACCGAGCGAGTTGTTTCCCATCGAGCGGCCGCAACTGCTCGTCGGCACACCCGAAGCCCCGATTCCCGCCGGGCACACCGCGAAGATTCGCCTGCACTACATCGAAGGCATGGACAAGAACGATGCCCCGGCGATCGTCTGCTGCAGCGCTCGCATGGAATTCCACGGCAGCCCGATGAGCCGCACCTGGGTGAAACTGGGCGCGGATGTTAGCAAGGGCGACGCGGTGGTCACGCTCAACGAAGCGGTCACCGGTTGGAACGTCGGCGATCAGGTAATCGTCACCGGTTCGGTTCACAACGGCAGCAACCGCAGCTTCCGCGGCGAATACCCTGATCAAAAGCCCGAAACCGAACAGCGCACGATCACGAAGATCAACGGTCAGACGTTCACGCTTGACAAGCCGCTGAAGAATGTTCACTTCGGTAGCGGCAAGTACCGCAGCGAGGTGGCGAACCTGTCGCGCAACGTCAGCATCGAGT
>CALBTA010000185.1 GCA_937967755.1 uncultured Planctomycetaceae bacterium
TCGCCGCAATCCACGCCGCCACAGTCGGTCACCGCTTCCGCGTCGTCAAATGGGTAGCAACTGAGCGGGCAAACAATCGGATCTCCGTCCGCTGTTCGCTCCACCTGAATGGCGAACGCCAAATGTCCGAGGGAACCTGCTTCTGCGCGGCTGGGGTTGGCGGCCAAGAGACCCATCGCGAGCAAGGCAAGCAGCGAAAGCAAGGCGGTCGTGGGGCGCTTCATTGTCTGTGTCTCCTTACGGGTGAAGCTATATGAGATATCCGGTTCAGCGACTTGAATATCCTTAGGCGAACCGGGAAAGAATCTATGTCTGCAAAAAAAGTATCGGATGCATAACTTAGAAGCCATTAGGTAATTGAGGCAAACAGGGTATTCTGTTGCTGCACATAACGCATTCGTCCAACCAGGAAAACACGGCAAAAACACGCGAAAATCGCAGTCATGCCGTTGGTAGTGACAAATCAGTAAGTTTCGATGCACTAACCGCTACGTTCGCGCGCACCGAACACAATTTGGTGTAAATACATCCTCATTGGTCGCACCAATGCCCAAGAAACATCCCCCGTTCCCGTGGTGAGATTTTTGGGAAGAACCGACTATATCTCCCATGGGCTTTGAACTTTTTCATCCCTGGATTGCGATCGGTGTGACGATTGCCGTATTCGTAGGGCTTCAACTGCGGCGGGGGGCTTCCGCCGATTTGCTGTTCCTCACGGGTTTGGTAATTGTCACGCTCTGTGGTGTGATTTCTGTACCCGACGCACTAGCCGGCTTTGCCAACCCGGCCGTGCTTGCGATTGGCGGGTTGTTGGCGATTTCGGCTGGGCTGCGAACCACGGGCGTGCTGGACTGGATCGGTCAACGGTTGCTCGGCTCCGCCCATACCGAAGGTGCCGCGATGTGGCGCCTGGCGCTGGCGCTGATCGCCGCTTCGGCGTTCGTTTTGAACACAGCGTTGGTGGCGATGATGACACCGGTGGTGATCGATTGGTGCCGGCGGCACGGCACTTCACCTTCGCGCTTGCTTATGCCTGTCAGTTACTTTGCGATCCTCGGCGGGGTCTGCACGTTGATCGGAACGAGCACCACTTTGGTCATTAACGGATTGCTCGACGCCGAGTCCCGAAATCAGGCGGCGATCGTTGCACAGCTTCACGAAGAACAACCAGCGGGCTGGGAAGCGGAGGTCGAGAAGCGTCAAGAGTTTGCCCCGCAGGTCGCCCGAATGCGCCTGTTCGATATCGGATTGGTTGGGCTTCCCTGCGCGCTGGTTGGCGGCGTTGCTTTGTATTTCCTAGGCCCCAAGCTGCTTCCCAACCGTACGGATCTGATCGAACGGCTCGACGAGCAACGCCGTGAATACCTGGTTGAAATGATGGTGCTGCCCGCCTGCCGGCTGATCGGGCAAACGGTCGAAGATGCCGGTTTGCGCCATTTGCCCGGGTTGTACCTGATCGAAATTGATCGCGATGGCGAAGTGATCACGCCCGTCACTCCGACCGACGTGATCCGCGCGGGCGACCGGCTGATCTTCACCGGCGTGGTCAGTACCATTGTCGATTTGGAAAAAGTGCCCGGGCTGGTTCCCGCGGCAGATACCGAGTACGAAGTTCAGCCTGAGCAACGCCGAGCGCGGCACCTGACAGAAGTTGTGCTATCGCGCACTTCACCTCTGGTGGGGCGAACGGTTCGGGATTCGAACTTCCGCCAGTTGTACGGGGCAGCGGTCGTTGCGGTACACCGCAACGGCGTCCGTTTGACCAACAAGATCGGTAACATTGTGTTGGAACCAGGTGATACCTTGCTGCTGCAAACGCGCAGTGAATTCGTCGCGCGCCACCGCAACAATCGCGACTTTTACCTGATCAGCACGGTGGAAGGCGACGCTCCGCGGCGTCACGACCGGGCTCCGCTGGCCGGCATGCTGATGTTGGGTCTGATTGTTTGGTTGAGCGTCGCCAGTTTCTTTGGGAACCTGGGTCCGCTGGGATCGGCTCCCATCGCCGTGCTGGCCGTGGTCGCTGTGATGGTCGCGACCCGCTGCTTGCCTGCGGCCGAAGCTCGCGGGGCGATTGATCTTCAAGTGTTGCTGACCATCGCCGCGGCGCTGGGACTGGGGTTGGCCCTCGACCGCAGCGGAGCCGCCAGCAGCATTGCGCAACAGCTCGTGTGGGCGGTTCAGGGCAACCCCTATCTGCTGCTGGCAGTGATCTACATTGTGGCGATGGTGTTTACCGAAATGATCACCAACGTCGCGGTCGCAACCATGTTGTTTCCGATCGCCGTTGCCGTAGCGTGGGAAGGCGACTACAGCCCCCGTCCCTTCATCATGGCCATTGCGTTGGCGGCATCGCTCTCTTTCGTCACGCCGATTGGATACCAAACCAACCTGATGGTCATGGGGCCGGGCGGCTACCGGCCCGCCGACTATTTGAAAGTCGGAACGCCCATTGCCATTTGTGTCGCCGCCACGGCGATTCTGCTGATTCCTTGGGCCTGGCCTTTCTAGCTATCGCAGACGAAGTCGCTGTGCTGCATGGCCAACTCCGCGAGATCGGGCCTACATGGAGGCATTCGGAGTTCAGCCACCGGCGCGCAGGGAAGCGGTTCTACATCATGCAATTGATCCCACGGCTTGGAGTACTAATCGCACAATCCACTGCGCGAAAACAGCTCCAGCGACGACGATCAGAATGGTGTTTGTCGTCCGCGGCATTTGAATTTCGCCCCGCCCGGAACGTATGCGCCAAATTTGCAGCGCCCGATACGGAATCTGCGACGTGACAAACGCAAACACGAGCAAGCTGGCCGCGTTGTAGTTCCACGCTTCGATGAAACGCCCATGTGCGATGCTCACGAACGCCCGGGTCAATCCGCAGCCCGGGCAGTTCAAACCGGTAACATTGCGAAACTGGCAGACCGAGGGCAGCGGGATGGAAAGCCACGGTGTTTCCACTTTGCTACCGGTGTTCACGCTTAACAGGAAAGAAGCGGCGATCGCGCCTGTGCAAACAACCAAAAAAACTACGTGTTGCGTAAGGTGCGGTCGCTGGCTCATGAATCGAAATCGGGTTGTTTCGCTTGCTTTCGCGCAAGTTCCCGCTGGAAGAATTCCAATTGCCGTTGAATCGCTCCGCTATGGGGATCGCGGCGAACCGCCTGCAATTGGTAACGTACGGCACCAGCGTAATCACCTTTGGCGTAGTAACAACGCCCCAGCGTGTCGAGGTAACCCGCCGCTAGCGCCGCCGGCGCCGGTCAGGGCTTTGCCGGACCGTGACCGTCTGCGAATCACGCCGCGG
>CALBTA010000186.1 GCA_937967755.1 uncultured Planctomycetaceae bacterium
TGCAACGATTGCCGATAGGCGAATCGGCGGCGGCCACCGATGCGGACGCTGTGCTTTTGATTGGAGATCGGGCGATTCACCCGCCGGCGGAAAAGTTCGCCGAAGTTTGGGACCTGGGTGATCAGTGGTGCCGCTGGTCGGAATTGCCGCTGGTCTTCGCCATGTGGGCAGCGCGGCCGGGGATCGATGCTTCCTGGCTGGGCCAGCCGCTCGCCGCGGCGCGGAACGCCGGACTGCAAAACCTGACTCAGATCGCCGTTGAGGAAGCGGGCGCGGTTGGGCTGACACCCGATAAATGCCTGCACTATCTGCGCGACAACCTGCACTTCCAACTCAGCGGTCGCGAACGGGCCGGGCTGCAGATGTTTTATGAACATGCACAACGGCGCGGACTTGCTCCGCCGGACATCGAATTGAATTTTGCGGATTGTGCCACCACGACGTAGCCGCCAAATGAAAAAGATTCTCGACAAAGCGATCGCCGGAGAGCGGATCAGGCCTGACGAAGGATTGGCGCTGCTTGAGGCTCACGACTTGACCGCGCTGGGGCGGGCAGCCGATGCGGTGACGCGCCGCCTGCACCCTGAAAACTACCGCACCTACAACATCGACCGGAACATCAACTACACCAACGTCTGCACCGCCGTGTGCGATTTCTGTGCGTTCTTCCGCGGGCCGAAACACGCCGAAGCGTATGTACTGCCGCGTGATGAGTTGCTTAACAAGATTGAAGAAACCGTCGCCCTGGGTGGCGAACAGATATTGATGCAGGGCGGCCTGCACCCTGACTTCAAGCTCGACTGGTACGAGCAACTGCTGGGCGACATCAAAGATCGCTTTCCACAGGTCAATGTGCATGGTTTCAGCCCGCCGGAGTTGCACCATTTTGCCAAGCTGAATAAGTTGCCCATTCGTCAGGTGCTGACGCGGCTGAAGGCTGCCGGGCTGGGCAGCATTCCAGGCGGCGGGGCCGAGATACTGGTCGATCGCGTCCGCGGCGACATCACCCGCGGCAAGGTAATGACCGACGATTGGCTGAACGTGATGCGCGTCTGGCACGAACTAGGCGGCCGCAGCACGGCGACGATGATGTTTGGGCACGTTGAAACGCTGGCCGAGCGGATCGAGCACCTGGAGCGGTTGCGGCAACTGCAAGATGAAACCGGCGGCTTCACCGCGTTCATTTGCTGGACCTTCCAGCCACCCGATGCGGCGATCGTCAAGGACCGCATGGATATGTCGGTGCTGCCGCCGGCTGGTTCGTTTGAATATCTGAAGACGCAAGCGGTGGCGCGGATTTATCTGGATAATTTCGCGAACATTCAATCGAGTTGGGTCACGCAGGGTTTGAAGATTGGCCAGTTGGCATTGCTGTTCGGGGCCAACGACATGGGCAGCCTGATGATCGAAGAGAACGTCGTTGCCGAAGCCGGTACGGTCCACCACCTGACGCTGGACGAAATCCGCGCGGCGATTGAGGAACTTGGCTTCCACGCCCGGCAGCGGAACGTTTTTTACGAATTGATCGACCCGGTGAAAGAATCCGCAGCCATTGAAGCCAACCGCCGACAAGCCGCCAGCGGATTGTTGCAACTTGCGTGAGACTATCGCAATTGCACTAAAGCATCCCGGCTTCGTGTGAACCGAAGAGCCGGGCGAGGATCAGTACCAGCACGGCGGCGAAGACCATGATGAGCGAGACGGCGACTGCCGCCGATAGGTTGCCGACGTTCATTTCCAGGAACACGGTCGTCGAGAGGACTTCCGTTTTCAGCCTGGTCGCTCCGGCAAAAATTAGCAGCGGCCCGAACTCGCCCAGCGAGCGGGCCCACGAGAGGGTGAGCGCGGTTGTGATGCCGCGCCGCGCCTCGGGCAACGCTTCGGTCTTTGTGCAGCCCAGCGACAGGGCGACTTGCTCGCACCGCGGGTCGATGTGATCGAACGTCGCCTTCATGGTGCGGACTGCGAACGCACAGGCGACTGAGAACTGCGCGAGAACAACCGCGGGTATCTGATAAACAACGCATCGCGCCATCCACGAAAACGGCGGGAACTGAAACAAGATCAACAGACTTAAGCCCACGACCAGCGGGGGCAGCACGATTGGGATGTCGAGCACTGCGTCGATCAACCGGCGGCCGAAAAACTTGTGGCGCGACATCAAGTAACCAATCGGCACGGCGACCAGGACCGATAGGATCGCCGACAAACTGCAAGAGACGAGGCTGAGCCAAATTGAGTACTGGATTTTGGGATCGCGCAGGGCGACGGCGATCGGGTTGTCGATCAGCAGGGCCTTCCAGGCTGAATCGCCGGACCGCTTCGCGGCGGCCAGTGACTCTAGAACCATATACGCGGCGTCGGCCGCCAGCATGGCGACGATCAACAACACGTAGACACCGCCGATGAGGCCTAGGCACCAGTAAAACAACCGATCAGAAAGCGCTACCAGCGCAGGGTTCCGCGGGCGACCAAGTTCACTACTCATGTGAACCTTCGCCTAAGCGGAAGTGGAAGCCGGCCGACTCAAACGCTTCTTCGGACGCGGCGACATGGTCGTACAACCGCCGCAGCAACTGCTTGTGCTCGCTGGTCTTGGCGATACTCAACGGTTGCACCGCCAGGTTGTGAGGAGAGTCAACGCGCACAATATCGACGCGATCCTCATGTTGTTGAACGTCGGTGATGTAGGCCACTGCTGCATCGACGTGCCCGCCTACGACATCGGGAACCAACAGCGCTGAAGACGGCTTTTCAACGACCGTCTCGTCTTCGCGCTGCTGTTTTTCCATCAGCGAATCATAGAGATTTTTTTCTTCCAGAATGCGGCGGGTCAATGCTCCGATGGTGCAATGTTCTGGTTGGCCGATGGCAACCGCGACACCGGGCGTGACCAAATCTTCGACCGATCGAACTTTGTCGCTGCCCTTGGGAACGGCGATCACGATCTCGGCGTCGGAGACCAGCGCGGCATCCTGGAACCAGTCCTTCACGTTGTCGAGGTAGTACACATCGCACGCCATGTAGACATCCGGGAAGCCGAGATCGGTCCGTTGATCGGTAAACGTCTTCATCTGCCCGGTGAGGAAGCCGCAACCGTCGTACTTCGTGTTCACATCGACCCCTTCGCGGGCTTCGAACTGGGCGATCGTCTCTTCCACAGCCCTGCGGTTAACCGCCCCGCAAAAGAAATTAACCTGCGGGCGTTCGGCCCACGTGTCGCCATCAACCGGGCGGGTGCCGAACTCTTTGAAGACCACCAACCCGCGATCGGCCGCGGTGACGTACCGCGCGAATTTCAGCGCGGCGGTCGGCTTCGCGGTAGAGTTCAACACGCAAATGGAAACCAATTTCGGATCGGTTTCCAACTCCGGCAGTGGAATAGTTTTCAAGACGTCGCGGTACTGCGGGGCGGCGGCTGTTGAGTCCCAGATGATCGCCTCGTCTACCGCTTTGACCTTCACATCGTTGGCGGAATCGTTGACGGTTGGTTTGTAAACGCCATCGGTTGTGATCCGCTCTTGCAGTTGATCCCAAAGAGCAGAATCTCCGTCGGCGAAATTCTTCAGCGCCGTTCGCACAGCGCGCCCGATGGCCGCCTGCTCGGGGTCGCCCATCGAAATCGCAACGCCCGCTTCGACGAGGTCGTTGAAGGAATCAATGTGGATGTCGCTGTCGCTGCGAACGGCCACCACCGGCCGCTGGTAGGCGATGTGCAGCGTTTCGGCAGCGAGGCCTTTCTCTTTCGCCTGATCGGTGTAAAAGTCGTCCGCCGCCAGGTACAAGTCGTACGTGCTGAATTTGTTGACTTCAATCTGGTTCAGCAGGGTATTGGAACCGCCGAATTGGAATTCCACTTCGATGTCGTATTCGTCTTTGTACTGGGCCGCGATCTTCTCCATGATCGGCCGCATGCCAGCGGCGCAATAGACTTGAACGAGGTCGGCGTCTTGCGAGCGGTCTTTCCCGCCCCAATTCAGCAAGGCAATTAAAACCGCAACCGCCGCACCGCTGCCCAGCAGCATCAGCCACAAGGAATTGATTCTGGCGGTGCGAGTGCGCATGGTTGGGGGCGAACGGGTAAAGGACTTGGCACTTCCAAATCGTGCAACTTCAAATATAGATGCGTGAAAGCCGAAAGTGAACCAGTCGGCGCATGGCCGCTGGTCTTCACTGTTGAATAATCTCAACTCCCGAAAGCCACGTCTCGTCGCCCTCGCCAACAGGTGAGAGTTCGATGATCAGTTCCCGTGCGATCTTCACATCACGGAAAGTGCGCTCGAAAATGGGGCTGCTGTTGCTTTTGGAGTAAACCGCCAGGTCGATGGGCGAATCCGCCGATTGACCTTGCAAGGTGACTTGGAATTTCGCACCCGATTTCGCTTCGCGCTTCTTTTCGGTGGGGCGGCAGGCGAAGATCAGTTTCACAGAGTACAGCACCTCTTCATCGTCAGACGTTGACACTTTGATGCTGATTCGCCGCGCCCCGACAACGCCCGAAGCCGCAACGAACGCCATGCTGTGTTCGCCCAGCGTAGTTTCGTGGTTGCGAAAGTAGGTTATTGCGCCTTGCTTTTCGCCGCGGCCTTCGATTTGGATCGGCAAGTCAGGCGAACGCCCGCCAACGCTGGGGTAATCCACCCATAGCGTTTTGTCGTCGGTACGCCGGTCGCCGGGGGCACCGAAGTTGATTCCGATTCGCCGCACTCGCGTGCCGTCCCAGGCCATCGGCTGGAAGGTCCAGACTTCCGCCTGCGGCATGTGGACCAGGGCGAGCGAAGTTTGCAATTGGTAGCTGCAAACGCAAGT
>CALBTA010000187.1 GCA_937967755.1 uncultured Planctomycetaceae bacterium
CGAATCCCCACAAGGGGGCGGTTAAATGATATGATCCACTGAGGGCACCAGATACTCCCGGCTTTTGGGCGAAAAATTCGGCGTTTTCCTGAAGGCCCCGAAACCTTGGCGAAAAACCGAAATCTAAGGGAATATCGCGGCGACGCGGCGGTTCTATTCCAATAAGGGCGGAAAACGGCCTGTGAACGACAAATCATCAGGTGCGAAGCAATCCGACGAAAGCGCTCCGGAAATCTCGGTGCGTCAGTTGATGATTGATCATCACGCGGCCGTCTATGCTTACGCGTTTCGTTTGACCGGCCAACAGGCCGATGCGGAAGACGTTGCCCAGCAAACTTTCCTGATGGCGCAGCGGAATCTGCATCAGCTTCGCCAGCCGGAAAACCCAGTTCCTTGGCTGCTGGCAATTGCCCGCAGTTGTTGGTTCAAAAGCCGGCGGCGGCAGCGTCCGGTCGACGCGGCGGCGGTCGAGTTGGATGTAAATCAGATACCTGGCGATCTGCCCGCTGGCGGTGATATCGATGGCGAGCGGTTGCAAATGGCGTTGGACGATTTGGCGGAAGAGTTTAGGCTTCCGCTGGTGATGTACTTTTTTGAGGAGCTTTCCTACAAGGAAATTGCCGCCGAATTGGAGATTCCCATCGGCACGGTGATGAGCCGGCTCGCCCGGGCCAAGAAGCATCTTCGCAAGGCCCTTTCGCCGGATGAAGATTTCACGGCGGCAAACTCGGGTGACAAACAAATCCACAGCACAACCAGCGCGGAGAGCAAAGTAACGTCCGCGTAGATCCGTTTCGATTCCGATCAACCGATGTCCCACTCGCCCGACATGTCGAAACTTTTGCTGGGGATCGAGGCTTGCCGCCCCGGCAGCGACGACATCGACGCGCCGCAGTTCGCCGAAGAACTTGGCGATGCCGCGCGGGCCATCGCGTCGGACGAGCAAGCGGAACTGCTCTACACCCGCATCCAACAATCTGACACGGCTGTTGCCAAGGCGTTTCACGATGTAGATGTGCCAACCCGCCTGCAAGACCGTTTGCTGGCGGCGCTGGAAGCGGATGCGGGCAGCGAAGACTCCGTTGCCACTGACGAAGGGGACGGCGCAGCGGAACGGCCATCGCCCAAATCTGTTGCGACGCCGGCATCTCTAAGCCCGCTGATCGGCAGTCCCACGTTGATTGGTGGCGCGCTGGCGGCCAGCGTGTTGGTCGCTTCCGTGATCGGGTATCGATTGTGGAATCAGCCCTCGGCGGCGGGACTGGACGAAGTGGTCGCTTCGGCGACGCAATTGCACAGCGAAGTGACAACGGATCAGTTGACATCCGTCGGCGGTGCGTTGCCGGATGAACGCCCTGCTTCGGACCGCATGCGGCGCGATCTCAATTCGGTCGGCTGGGCGAAGGTCGCTGGCCTCGGTGATGAAAGTGCGGTCGCTTATCGCTACCGCCAACAGCGGGGTGGTGAAGCAACGCTGATGGTCTTCCGCCCAAAAACGATCGACGCCAACTTACCGCTCGCCCCGCCGCTCAACCCGGCACACTCATCGGGCGTGACGGTTGGTGTTTGGACTTCCGGCGGGCTTGTCTACGCGTTGGTTGTAGACGGTGGTGTGCAGCAGTACCAAGGTTTCATTCGATCAAGTTCTGTCGCTTCTCTGATTTCGAGCCAGCCCCAGGCTGGGCGTAGCGCGTAGCTCCTCGCCCGCAAATCTTGCCTAGCTGGTGCTACCGGTTGCCTGCGCAAGCGGCTTTTGCCCGGCCGCACAATCGCTCTGGCACGTTCGACCCCACCCGGCCGATGCGGATGATAGCGATTGTTTTGTTTGCCGCCCCAGGCGGAGCGAACTTGGGCATACATTAGGCACGGGAGTACGACGATGAAACGGCTGTTGTTGGTAGTTGGGCTGGTTCTTTCCGCTTCGCCTTTGATGGCCCAAGGCCCCGTTGTGGGTGCGACGATTCGGGCGGCCGATGTCGCGGCCGACGAAGACTTGCAGCCCTCGCTGGCGAATCTATCGCCTGAGATGTGGCTGTACATGCAAGCCCAGCAGAGGCACGATGATCCCCAACAGGCCGTTCGCCGCAAGGCAGAACAGCGGGCGGCGCAGCGCAGCAACCGCATTGCGGCGCGGAAGTGGTTCGGGCTGTCCAACGCTCGCCCCACGGCGAACCCCGTGCCGGTCATGGCAACTTACTCGCCGTTTTGGGCCGGGAACGAAAGCGATCCCAACCGCTGGAGCGGTGTCGGCCCGGCGGTCATTCGCGTTGAAGTTGACGATTCTCTGCTGCCGTAGCCGCTGCTTGGCTATGTGGAACAAGTCTCCAGACTTGTTCATGAATCGTCGTCAAATCGAATAAGTCGGGAGACTTGTTCCACGAAAAGCACCCTGCGCGCACCGGGCTGAACATTTATAATGTTCGCCAACGGTGCACACTCTTCGCGCAGGAACTCATGGCGACAGACATTTCGCTATCGCTGGTGCAGCAATTCCGCCAGATCGTAGGTAACGACGGCGTGCTTTCTTCACACGCCGATCTGATCGTCTACGAATGTGACGGCTTCGTGATCGAAAAGAACTCGCCAGACGTCGTCGTCTTCCCGAACAGCGCCGCGGAAGTTGCTGAAATTGTGACACTTTGCAACACAGCGGGGATTCCGTTACTGCCGCGCGGGGCGGGAACATCGCTGGCCGGCGGCTGCTTGCCTGTGGGCGGCGGCGTGATGATTGTGCTGACACGGATGAAGGAAATCGAAGAGATCAACATTCGCGACCGTTACGCAGTGGTTCAGCCGGGCGTGGTGAATATCTGGCTGACCAATGCTTTGAAGGGAAGCGGTTACCACTACGCCCCCGACCCTTCAAGCCAAGGTGCCTGCACAATCGGCGGCAATGTTGCGACAAATTCTGGCGGGCCGCACACGCTGAAATACGGTGTGACGGTCAACCATGTGCTGGGGGTCGAGGCGGTGCTGGCCGATGGACGCATTGTGCAAATCGGCGGACCGGCTGAGGATTCCCCCGGTTTGGATCTGGTCGGGGCCATCGTCGGCAGCGAAGGCACGCTGGCGATCGTCACCAAGGTTTGGGTTCGCCTCACCCGCGACCCGCAAGGCTACCGCACGATGCTCGGCATCTTCGAAAGTGTGGACGACGCGACGAACAGCATCAGCGAAATCATCGCCGCGGGCATCGTTCCGGCGGCGCTGGAGTTGCTTGATCAAGGAATCTTGGTCGCCGTCGAGGAGGCGTTTCATTTCGGCTTTCCGCTCGACGCCGGCGCGGTGCTGTTGATCGAAGTCGACGGGCTGGAAGCCGGTTTGGACGCCAGCCGCGATGCCATCTTGGACATCTGCCAGCGCTGCGGAGCGCGCGACGTGCAAATGGCGAACGACCCGAAAGATCGCCAGAAACTTTGGAAAAGCCGCAAGCAAGCGTTCGGAGCCATCGGCCGTCTAAGCCCCAGCTATTGCACGCAAGATGGCGTCGTGCCGCGCACCAAATTGCCGCACATTCTGCGGCGCATCACCGAAATCGGTACGAAGTACGGCGTGCGGATCGTCAATGTTTTTCATGCCGGCGATGGCAACATTCACCCCATTCTGTTGTTCGACGAACGCGAGCCAGAGCAGATTCAAAACGTGCTGAAGGCCAGCGGCGAAATTCTGGATGAATGCCTGGCCTGCGGTGGCAGCGTGACCGGCGAACACGGAATCGGCGTCGAAAAAATCGCCTTCATGGAAAAGATGTTCACCGCCGACGATCTGGCCGCGATGAAAAACCTCCGCATCGCCTTCAACCCCAAGAACAACCTCAGCCCCGACAAGATGTTACCAACCGCCGGAGCCTGTGGGATGGAACAAAAACGCCCGGGAAGAAGGGCGGCGTTATAAAGACTTTCTCCGAAAATCCCCCTATCTCCACCATCCCCTTATCTCCCTTAATACCTTCGCCGAATCGAACGAGCAGATCGTACTGTATGTCGCCAACGACCTGAAGGGAGATATGGAGATGTTGGAGATAGGGGGATGAAAAACTAGAGGTCGAAATGTTTGACGAGGAAGTGCTGACGGGACAGATCATCGAATGTGCTATAGCCGTGCACAAGGCACTGGGGCCTGGATTCATCGAAGCGGTTTACCACAACGCACTCATGCTCGAATTCGCCGAGCGAGGTATTCGCGCCGAGCGTGAGGTAGAAGTTTTAGTTCGGTATAAAGGGAAGCTAGTAGGGAAACATCGACTGGATGTCGTTGTTGAAGAGCAGGTCGTTCTGGAATTGAAAACGGTCGAAGCCCTCAGCAAGGCACACTACGCACAGTTGAGGTCGTACCTAAAAGCATCAAACATTGGAACGGGCCTGCTAATCAACTTTTCAGAAGCGAAAGCCGACTACCGACGAGTAGAAATCGAAGTGAATCAAAATTAGCATCTCCTCATCCTCAACATCCCCCTATCTCCTTTGAGCACATTCGCCGAATCGAATGGGCATGACGAGAACTCTGTTGTCAACCGACAGAAGGGAGATACGGAGATATTGGGGATAGGGGGATAAGAGAGGAGTTGTTGGAAGTGCCGAAACCGCCTGTGCCCATCACCGAAACGCTTGCACCAACCGATCAGGAAGAGTTGATCGCCGCGGTCGCTGAGTGCTATTCCGGTGAAACACCGGTTTACCCGATGGGCGGCGCGACGAGTTTGGACTTTGGGCTGCCGGCGAAGGCCGACGGAATTGGGCTTTCTTCCGCGTCGTTGAACAAGGTCATTGATTTTCCGGCCCGGGATTTGACGATCACCGTGGAGGCGGG
>CALBTA010000188.1 GCA_937967755.1 uncultured Planctomycetaceae bacterium
CCCGCATCGGGCCACCTGACGATTTGGATGGACCCGATAGGGCGCGTCCACCGCGCGGCGGCCCGTTGGTTTGATGAGCATTTGTAGCGTGGAGTTTCACTCCGTCCAGAACGCAGTGCAACTACGTTCTACGACTTACGCACTCTTCCGAAACTCAACGTCGTGCAAGCGTTGATATTGTTCGCAGCGCGAAATGAGTTCCGCGTGCGTGCCTTGATCGACAATTTGGCCCATTTCCATGACGATGATGCGGTCCGCCAGTGCCAGGGTCGAAAGGCGATGGGTGATCATGATCGCGGTTCGCCCGCGAATGAACCGCGTTAGCGCTTGATGAACAAGCTGCTCGCTTTCGATGTCGACCTGGCTGGTCGCTTCGTCGAGGATCAAAATCTCCGGCTCGCGAAGAATGGCTCGGGCCAGCGCGATCCGCTGACGCTGCCCGCCGGAGAGCTTTCCGCCGCCCGCTCCCACCATCGTTTCGTAACCACGCTCCAGCCGGTTCACGATGAATTCGTGGGCATGTGCCTGCCGAGCAGCTTGTTCCACTTGTTCGTCAGTGGCATCGAGCGAGCCGTAGCGAATATTCGCGCGGACAGTGTCGTCAAACAAATGCGTCTGCTGAGAGACCAGCCCAATTCGCCCGCGCAAGTCATCCAGCGCGAGTTGGCGAATGTCTACCCCGTCGATACAAACGCTGCCCGCTACTGGGTCGTGGAACCGGGGAATCAGGTTCGACAGCGTACTCTTCCCGCAACCATTGGCACCGACGATCGCCACCGATTGACCGAAGGGAATTTCGATGTCAATGCCGCTGAGAACCATCGGGCCATCCCCGTAGCGGAACGCAACGTTGTCCATCGAAATCGCCCGGTGCGGGAGCGCGATTTGTTGTGGCTTTTCGGGGTCGGCGATGGCGGGCGGGCGATCGATGATGGCGAAGATGCGATCGGCAGCGGGCCAACCCGGTTGGATCATGCCCCAGATGTCGGCGATTTTTCTGGCGGGATCGGCGGCACCAGCCAACAGCGCGAAGAACGTAAAGAACGCTTCCGGCGTGAGCGCCCGATCCGAAACGCGGATACCCAACAGGTGCGTTTGCTGCGTCAGCACGAGGTAACCGCCCGTCAGCAAGGCGAGCGAAATCACGCCGACACCGAGCGTTTCGCTAACCGGTTTGGTCAACGCGTTGTAGAAAATGATCCGCATCGATTTACGGTAAAACGCAATGGCCCGCTGCTTGAACCGCGAGCGTTCGTACTGCGCCATCGTGAACGCCTTGACGATTTGCACCGCCTCGATCGACTCGCTCAACTGCGCAACCAGGTGCGACATTTGCTCCATCGCCCGGCGGTTGGCCCGTTTGATCGACCGGGCCAGCAATTGCATCAGCACGGCGGCGACCGGAACCAACAACAGGCAAACCAACAACAACCGCCAATTGAACCACGCGGCGCCGGCGAGGCAGGCGAGCATCTTGAACGGTTCGACCGTGGCACGGCAAAAGATGTTGCGCAGCGCGGTGGTCAGCGTTTCCATGTCGTAGGTAAAGCGGCTGGTGAACTCGGCCGTGCTGTTTTCGCTGAGGCTGGCAAGGTCCAGCCGCAGCGCGCTGGCGAAGTACTCACCGCGGATGGTTTTCATTGTCAGCCCAACCGCCCGTTCGACCAGGATCGTGCTGCCCATCAGGAACGCACTTTTCAAGAGCGTTCCCAGCATCAGCAACCCGGCAACCACCAGCAGTGAAGTGAACGCCCGGCGTGGCAGCTGGCTGACCCACGGTTTGGCCCACTGGTAATTCCGCAGCGCTTTAGCTTCCGACAACCGGCGTTGTCGCTGGCGGAAAAGTTTGTCTTCTGCTTGGGCGACCGCTGCCGGATCGCCGTGGGCGAGATCACTTCGTAAGTTGTCAATTTCTGCGTCCGCCCGGGCGATCGCTTGTTCGCAAGTGGCGATTTCGCTCTCGACCCACTCTGGCAATGACTGGTTGCGCAGCAGCACCTCCATCAGCGGGTAGACGCCGCCGATATTCGCGCCCCAGAAACCAGCCACCAGCACGCTGCACGCCAGCGCAGCCGCCAACGTGAATGGGCGGCGAAGGCACAAGCCAAGTGCGCGGGAGAAGTTGCTCATCTATTCCACCATCCATGGTGACTGCAAAGTCGCTTTTCGCTCCGCGAAAAGTGTTGCTCGCGGAGCGAACAACGACACCGCGTCGTTTTAACACATCGGCACAGCCGGACCAATATCGCGACGTGCCAGCAATGCTATCGCTGATCGGCGTCGCGGTTGATCCACAGCAGCACGGCATGTGCAATCTTGATGGTGATCAGGAGCAGCGGCGGCATCACAACGACTAACACGACCAGCATCTTGTCAAACTCGATGCCCAGTTCGACCGCCCGCCCCGCATAGTAGATTCCGCTGCCTACGACCGAACAAACGACCATGGCCAAAATGATCGAACCCAAGGTGAACCGGGGCCGCAGCAGGCTGGGCCGGGGCGGCTGGGGCGATTCCGATGGTTCTTCGTTCATCGCGAAGGCACGCTCGAATTGATTGGCTTCAATTTGCTGATGCAGCGACTGCCACGCCGTTGTGCAAATGTCTCACATGGCGGAGCAGATCGGTACTGCCGCGAACCGTTTCGCCCAGCGGCAGCGAAATGTAACAAGCCTTGTCGCCGCAGCAATCGATAATCATTTGACGAGAATTCGGCGCGTGGTATCCGCGTTCACAAGGTTCGTGACCCGTCACGAAGCTCTTCGCCCCGGTGGCGTTCGCGAACGCATCGGCGTTCTGCTGGCTGTAATCACGCCCCCACACCATGCGAAACACGTCGCCCCCTTCAGAAAGATCGCTCTCGGTCAGATCGCGCTCGAACACGGTGGCGTCGAATCCACGGTTTCGGATATCGGCCGGCAAGCTGTGGCAAATCATCAAGTCGCCCACCCGAATCGCCAGCGGGAGCGCCGCCAGGAATTCGACAATCGCGTCGCGCATCTCGTCCGCCGCATCGCCATACATTTCTTGCAGCCCGCAGCGGAACAGCAGGTTCAACATCCGCTTCGATTTCATAATCGGGAAGTCGGTAAGCTCCGCCAGTTCGTGGTTGCTGAGGATGAAATGAAAACGCTCTCCGTACTTCACTTGCAACGCGGCGATTTCTTCCAGCATCAGGTGCGACATGCAGCCGCCACCCGTGGGATAGGTCGGGCCGCCGTGGCAGACTTCCTGCATCAGCAAATGCCGCCGCGAGTGCTGATCGAGCGACGCCACTTCCAAAATGCGGTTGAAGTTACGGCGGTGCCCATGCAGATCGGCGGTGATCATCAGTTCGTCGCAATCATCGGGCGACAGCGACACGACGTTGCCGCTGCGCAGCGATGAGCCGCCTGCAACTTGCGCGGCCTGGCGATAGGTCTCAAGAATCTGGTCGATCGTTTCTTTGGCGGCAACCATCACGATGTTAAAGCTATCACTTGCAATGCTGTCAGTCCACCTTGGCCGCGGGAAGTAGAACGGGCACTCTTGCCCGTGATTTGATCCGTCTACGCTGGTCTGTTAGCCGGGCAAGAGTGCCTGCTCTACAGTTGGCCGACTGTGCCAGCCCTTCGACATTCGGGTTGTAATGGTTTTGCCAAATATTACAGTTCGCCCAAGGTCCGCGCCGATGAACCTAGAGAGAGGCACTCACCTACAACGGCATCCATCATCGCAAGGAAGGCTTACCGGCCATGAAATACCTGATCGCAACTTTCGCCGCTGCGGCGTTGTTATTCGTCACGGCCCAAGACAGCTTCGCCCAAAAAGGATTCGGAAAGGGCGGCGCGCCGTCGCACGGTTGGGGCCACACGCAGCATGGCCACCACGGCTATGGCTACCCGCACTATTACGGCCATCTGCATCATGGTCATCATGGTCATCACGGCCATGGTGGACACATTGGGCACGGCGACTACTGGCGTGCACCATACGACTTGGGTGCCGTTCCGTACTACCCATCGCCCGCATACAACCCCGGCCCGCTCTCGCCCACGGTAACTTATCCGTACTATACGACGCGTGGCCCGCGAGATTTTCTGATGGCCAACCCGCCGACCATTGGACCGCGTTAGAGTCTGAGTTGCTTTCGTTGCCGGCGCATCATCAGGAAAAGCGATTCTTGAAGGTCGTTTAGCCGCGTTCGGGAGAAGATTGTCGGAAGCGTTGAAGACTTTGTACACGCAATCCACGACAATCGCCGGACGAACGTGTTCACGGATAGCGGCGCTGTCTCACTTTCCTGCGGACGCTGCAGAGACGGCATCTGTTGGCATGGTTCTGCGCGTCCTTCGGAAAGCGGCTAAACAATCGCTCGCACTTCCGTCGTAACGCTCATTGCGTTGTCCTACAATACAGCGCATGAGTACTCCTGCTTCCCCGCAACCGCACCCGCCGGCCCCAAGCGAACCGGTCGCCTCGCGCATTGGAAAGCGACTGCCCGGTTGTCTGGCGTCGATGCTTCTCGGCGCGGCCATCAGCGCGGTTTGCGGAGCGATCGGCCGGGCAATGGTCGCTCTCATATTCATCTACCTGGTTGATGCCGGGAACGGATCGTTCTTCGCCAACACGTTCTCGACAGCGGACAAATCAATCTGGGAAGTCATCGTCGCGCATCGAGCCCTGTTGCTGATCTCTGGTTCCATCGGGTTGGTCGTCTGCGGATTGGCCGGCGCGACCGGGCGAGAGTACATCGCCGCACCCGTCGGCGCACTGCTCTCTGGCACCCCTTGTTTTGTCCTGGCCGTGTTTCCTTCGATGTTCTTCATGGCCATGTCAGGCGGCAACAACGAGCCCGATCAACAAGCAGTCATCACCGCGCTGATCTTGATGATCATCGTCGGAGCGGTCGCCAGCGCCGCAGGGCCGTTGGTCGCCCGCTTCGCCATTCCCGCAATCCAACGCAGCCGCCACGGCGGGGGCGGAATTTTGTAGCAACGGTCACAAGAACAACGCTTTTTGATTTCCACGATCGCCTTCCGCGATCCGCAATCCGCATTCACAATCCGAAATCCAGGCCGATCACTAGCCGGAGTGCTGGTGCCGCCGCGAAGTGTGGAAGCCAACAAGCGTTTCCGTGTCGGGGAATTGGTGAGCGGAAGAGTGTATCATGGGTCCGAACGGGAATCACAGGTGCTTTAGCAGGAAGGCGATCAACTGAAAGAGACCCATCGCGATAGCAATACCAATTCCAATGCTCCAATCACGTAGGGCGTTTGGCTTTGGCTTTCGTTTGCGTGGCGGGGGCTGCTGATCGGCCGTGGGTGATTGGTAGGGGTTCATCGGTAACGCTGGCCCATCGCTTCGTAGGGAGCGAACTGAAGCTGATAACATTATGAACAGAAGACCGCGAAGTTCGCAAAGGAAGTATGGGTTGACTTGATCAGGCGGAGCCCGTTCACATTTGTAATACCTTCGCGTCCTTAGCGACCTTCTATTCCATTGAGAAGATAGCCAAGAAATCCATCAAAGAGGTTGAACTATGACTCGAAGTTTGCAGCTGCCGTCCCTTCTGTTGTTGGTCGTCCTATCAACGAGCGCCACGGCGATTCACGCCGCCGAGAAAGTTGTGCCCGTTTTCATTTTGGCGGGGCAGTCGAATATGGTGGGGGCGGGTAAGGGTCCGGCTGAAGAGCGGGCCAATAGAGGCAAAGG
>CALBTA010000189.1 GCA_937967755.1 uncultured Planctomycetaceae bacterium
TTTCTGAACTTCGGCGTTCGCTACCTCCTCAAGCGGCGGGCCGACCACCACGAGCAGGAACATCACCTGAAAGCGGGTGACGAGGATAGACAGTGACATTGAACAACTGTGACATCGATTGCTCGAAAGCAATCGCGTGCCGCATCATCGCGAGTCGCCATGCCCTTCCATTGGCGGCCGCTGCTCGATGGCATCTGCGGCTATGGCATCCGCCGCGATCGTTCCGATCTCTCCAGCCAGGCGGTTGACCGATCCCTTACCCGCTGGGTGAACGCGGTTGCTGAGGAAGATGACGAACATTTCAAGTTCGGGGTCGATCCACATCGCCGTTCCGGTGAAGCCGCCGTGGCCAAATGCGCCGGCGGACCATCCTTGGCCACGGTTCGACGAGTAACCGGTCTGCACATCCCAGCCGAAGCCGCGCAAGCCACCGGAAACATTCTTCCCGCTGGTCATCAGGGAATGCATTTTGCGCGAAAGAATTTGCGTCTCGTCCAGTCTGCCCTGTTCCGCCATCATTTGGGCATAGCGCGCCAGGTCGTCGGCCGTTGAGAACAAACCGGCATGTCCAGCGACGCCGCCAAGTTCCCAGGCCCGCGGGTCATGCACTTCGCCGCGCATCCAGCGATCTTCGCGGCGCTGCGTCGGGGCCGCGCGCAGCCGCAAGTTCTTCGGGGGCAGAAAACCGGTCTCTTTCATGCCCAGCGGCGCAAAGATGTTTTCATCGGCGAACTCGTTGAGCGGCTTCTTCGAGACACGTTCAACCAGCTTCCCCAGCACGATGAATCCCACATCGCTGTAGCGAAAACGCTCGCCCGGGGCGGATAGCAGTTTCAATCCGCAAATTCGCTCCCACGCTTTCTCCGGCCCGTCGGTGTAGTCGCCCAAGGCGTTGTCGGCCGTCAGGCCCGACGTGTGCAAAAGCAAATGCCGCACGGTGATGCGCTGTTTGCCGCGGCCGGTAAATTCGGGCAAGTATTTCGCCGCTGGTTCGTCCAAATCGATCTGTTCACGTTCAGCCAACAGCATCACGCTGGTCGCGGTGGCGATTGGTTTGGTCAGCGACGCCAAATCGAACACCGTATCGACCGTCATCGCCTCGCGCTCGGGTTCCACCTGCCGGTTCCCATACGCCTTCTGAAAAACAATGCAGCCGCGCCGCCCCACTGTGACAACACAACCGGGCATCCGCTCTTCCTTCAGCGCCGCCGCCACCGCGTCATCAATTTGCCGCAGCTTTTCGGCATCCATGCCCACGGACTCGGCAGACACTGCCGGCAGCGCGCGAGGCTCGGCTTGGACCAACGCACAACAACAAACTACGCCAACTTGCAGGCAGACCGCCAGGCGAGGATTCAATTGCATGGTCGATAACTTTAAAGGCGCTCACCGATTTTGAAAAACATGGTTCCATCATACACGCGCGAACCTCTCACCCACTTGTGTGTCCTTTCGACATGCGGTCACGGTTGACCGTTTTCTCAATTCCTCTTTTTTGATTCCGCCCCACGCTGGGGCGTTCGATATGCAAAACGATTGTTGTGATGGGCCCGAGGTGTTGCAATGGAATGTGCAACGCGAGGGGCATTTTCAGGTTTGTGGGCAGACGACCGAGCAATTGCCGGCGGGCGGGTACTCTTGCGAGACTGATAATTGCGGCCGGCCGCTGTTTGTGCGGCGGCAACTCGCCTCGGACGAGTTGATTCGAATTCCCGGCAGCCTCGCCGCGGAAATCGTCGCCGAAGTGAACGACTTCTGGCCGCGGCACGGGCAATACAGCCGCTTCGGGTTTCTGCATCGCCGGGGGTACCTCTTCTATGGCAAGCAGGGCGGCGGGAAAACTTCGGTCGTCCACCAAATCGTTGCGGACGCCGTCGCCGCCGGCAACCTCGCCTTCTTCTGCGGCAATCCGTGGTCGTTCCTCCGCTGCCTCACGCAGTTCCGCAAAGTTGAACCGCACCGCCCGCTGGTCTGCGTGTTCGAAGCTATGGACGCGATCATCGAAGGTCATGGCGACGCCGACATCCTGCAATGGCTCGACGGCAACCACCAGGTCGACCGGGTCATCAACCTCGCCAGCACGAACTATCCCGAAAAGCTGGAACGACGAATCGTTGCCCGCCCGCGACGATTCGACCGCGTCCTGCGGATCGACTCACCCTGCGCCTTGTTGCGAGAGGCCTACCTCGCTCGCAAGCTGCCCAACCAAACGCCCCAGCAGCGCGAACATTGGGTCGAAGAAACCGCCGGTTTTACTTTCGCGGCACTATCCGAACTAATCATCGCCGTGTATTGCATGGATGGCGATTTTTGCGAAACGGTCGAGCGCTTGCGCCAGTTGGATTCGCACAATCCTTCATCGGAAGAGTTTGCAGCAAACGCCGCGGCGGATGGGTTCGCAAGTGATACTACGCACGCTTAAAAACAGGCGAGTCGGACTGCTCTGAAGCGATCCATCAAACGGAATGCAACGCCCGGGTATCAGGAATCCCAAGGAAGCGACGCATCATTTCGAGGTGGGGTGATGTTCCGTCGGGCGATGGTGGCCTTTGATATGGATTGTGCTTGCCGGTGGATGGGGTGTGAATTCACACCAAACTCTGGAATGGATAGTACAATCGGAACTCCGTCAGCCACTATTTTTCAGAGGTCGCGTCATGGCAAGCGAGCACGACAACCCTTACCGACGCTGATGATGAAAGCATCGCGCAGTTCGAGGCTCACAATGAAAAGCTGGTGACGCTGGCGACGTTCGACAACGCCATTGACGCGCATATGTTGCGCAACGAGTTGCGGAGCTGCGGAATCGACGCGGCGGTGAACAACGAGGCGAGTACGTCGGTGTTGGGCGCGACCATAGTCGGGCCCTCGCGGGCGTTTTGGATCGAAGTCCTCATCAAAGAAGCAGACGCTAAAGCGGCGCTGCTCATCAAAGAGCAATTCCTCGCCGCCGGTTCCAACGAAGATTCCGAAATCCCCCAGTGGCAATGCACCTGCGGCGAAACCGTAGACCCCGGTTTCGCCGTATGTTGGAATTGTGAAGGGGAGTATGGTGGTTGAGGGTGTGCGTATGCCACTGCTTGAGAGCGAAACCGCCCAACCATCTGGAATAGACTCACCACGCTCTCAAGCAGTGCTGAAGTAGACGTCGCGACGCAACTTGTGAAACGACCAAACCAAACTTCAGCACTGCTTTCGGGCGTGGAGAAGTTATTGGTGGAAACAGGGTCGGCGCGCCCGCAAGCAGTGGCACACGACAACTGATCTTCCAACCTCAAGAGGGGCACTCGAGCGCAACGCTAAAACGAGAACGAGTTTCCAAGGTTGAAGGCCATAACCGTGTTAACTGAGCATCCTAGTTCCCTATTTGAGGTACGTATCCTTCGCCTACCTAATTGGATGCTCTTTCCATCGCCGCCGAAGAGGCGGCAATAGCTGAAGTCAAGCAGCGGGATTTGTCCGTCTTTCCCGCGGTGTTTAATAACATGCCATCGAAGATACGTGCCAACAGGGTCGCGCCTTCGCCATCCGATTGCAAGGCCGTCCTTTTTGTAATTGTCGATCTCGAAGAGTTGCTCGTAAAATGCAGGAATGTTTTCTATGGGCTTCGGTGGTTGCTTGAGCGCCTCGCAATCTAGCTGGATCAGCTTCTCTACGTCCTCGATGCTCTTCCGGGAATAGTGACACTCGAAACCAACCTTCCTTCGTTCATGCCAAATCTTAATTCGATTGGCACTTGAAGATATGGCTAGATCATGGACTGTCGAAGTATCACAAGTGAAAACATTCTCAGCCATTTTTGCGAATTCAACGCCCGCTTCGTCCCGAAGTGTGAAACTCACATCATTCATCTCGCTTTCGCTCTTCTCGACTCGAATCACGTCTTCTCCACCGACTGATACGCGACAGCGATCTGGAGCATAGTTACCACCCAAGCGGATAATGCAATTCTCTGGCATCCACTCAAACTTTCCACATACTAACTCTCGATTATTCGGATTTCGCTTGAAATCACGCAATTGTTCCACCGAGAACACCCCAGCGTCTGCTTGCGGATGATGCTCAGTACATAGAGCTATCACGCCCGATAAATCGTGATGATTTCTAACGTGCCACGGAGGGTCGAAGTGATGCCATTCAAGAAATGGCTTGCCGCAGCCGGGCACGGGACAACCATAATTCACTTCTTTCCGAAGCTGGCGTTTCACATGCAGGGGCGGGTCACGATTCATTGAATTTCCCGCGAGCTATCAAGAAAAAACCATCTGCGGCGTCCTGCCAAAGCTTCCTAGCGGCAGATGGTTCGGGGTGGGGTTCTCCTTGAGGCGGGCGGCTTGGGTCTCCCTACTGCCGCTCGCCGTGGGTTGGATTGCAAATCAATCATTGCAAATTTGCAATTGAAAATTTTCAATCCTCAATTTTCAATCTGCTGCCAGGTGAACGTTCGTTCGTGCTTCTGCTCGCGAAGGGACTCGCGAGCTACTAACTGCAGCCCATGCTGTTGCCGCAGCCGTAGCAGAGGTAACAGTTGCCGTTGCGGACGGTGATGCTGCCGCAGTTGTCGCAGGCGGGGGCGTCGGTTTGGAAGCCGGCGAACTGATCCTGCTGCGTGCGAACCGTTGCACCGTTGCCGTCGATCCGCGATTGCGTTTTCTTTTGCGAAGCCGCGAGCGGCGAACCGTTGGTGCCGTTGTGTGAACCGTTGGCAGTTTCCTGCTTTGGAATTTCGGATTTCGAATTTGTTTCGGTTTTCGAAATTCGAGTTTCGGGTTTCTCCTCGAGTTCCGGCTCGCCGTCGTGGGCCACCTCTTGCGACGGCAAGCCGGATTGCTCGCGGTACCCGGGCATGAATTCCAGCGCTAGCCAGCGGAAGATGTAATCGACTACGCTCTTGGCGATTTTGATATCGGGGTTGGTCGTGTGGCCCATCGGTTCGAAGCGGGTGTAGCTGAACTTGTTGACCAGCACTTCCAGCGGCACGCCGTACTGCAAGGCCATGCTGATCGCCGTGCCGAAGCAATCCATCGTGCCGCCCACGGTCGAACCTTCCTTGGCCATCGTGATGAAGACTTCGCCCGGCGTGCCATCCTCGAACATGCCGACGGTGATATAGCCCTCGTGCCCACTGACGTTGAACTTGTGGGTGATGCTTCGCCGCGTGTCGGGCAGGCGGCGGCGGCGCGGGCGAGCCTTCTCCTTCTTGGCTTCCTTCTTCTCTTCGCTTTCGGTGTTCAGCGGCTGGCTGCTCTTGGAACCGTCGCGGTAGATGGCCAGCGCTTTGAGGCCCATCTCCCAACCCCATGTGTACGCCTGAGCAATATCGTCGGGCGTGACGTCGCTGGGCATGTTGACCGTTTTGCTGATCGCCCCGGACAGGAACGGCTGGGCGGCGGCCATCATCCGCACGTGGCCCCGCCAAGAGATGCTGCGGACCCCGCCGGCCGGTTTGAAGGCACAATCGAAGATCGGCAGATGCTCGTCGTCCAAGCCGGGCGCGCCTTCGATGGTGTCGTTCTCGTCAATATATTTGTTGACCGACTCGATCTGCGCCTCATCATAGCCGCGGTTGGCCAGCGCCATCGGCACGGTACGGTTGACGATCTTCAACATCCCGCCGCCGGCGAGCTGCTTGTACTTGACCAATGCGATATCCGGCTCGATGCCGGTGGTATCGCAATCCATCATGAAGCTGATCGTGCCGGTCGGGGCCAGCACGGTGGCCTGGGCATTGCGATAGCCGTGCAGTTCGCCCATGCGGACGCATTCGTCCCACACCTCCCGGGCGGCATCTCGCAGCGCCTGCGGACAGGCGGTGTCGATGTCGGCGGTAGCGTCGCGGTGCATCCGCATCACGCGGAGCATCGGCTCGCGGTTCTCCTCGTAACCGGCAAACGGGCCGAGCTGGGAGGCGATGCGGCTGGACGTCAGGTAGGCCTGTCCGGTGAGCAGGGCGGGCAGCGCGCCG
>CALBTA010000190.1 GCA_937967755.1 uncultured Planctomycetaceae bacterium
CCTGACGCACGACGACCGCGTGATCATGGCCAGCGAAGCGGGCGTGCTGCCGGTTGATCCGAAAATCGTCAAGGAAAAAGGCCGCCTGCAACCGGGCAAGATCTTCCTGGTCGACTTCGAACAGGGCCGCATGGTTCCTGACGAAGAAGTCAAAGGCGAGTTCGCCACGCGAAGGCCCTATGCCCAGTGGTTGCGCGAAAACCGGATTCAAATCAGCGACCTGAATCCCGGCAAGGAGGCGCACGGCTTCGATCACGAAACATTGCTGCAGCGGATGCAGGCGTTCGGTTTCACCGCCGAGACGATGCAGTTCATGTTGATCCCGCTGATTCAACAAAAACGCGACCCCGTCGGTTCGATGGGCAACGATTCGGCGCTGGCCTGCCTCAGCGATCAGGCGCGAATGCCGTACGACTACTTCAAGCAACTGTTCGCCCAAGTGACCAACCCGGCGATCGATTCGATCCGCGAAGAGATCATCATGTCGCTGGAGTGTTACATCGGCCCGGAAGATAACCTGCTGCAAACCACTTCCGACCATGCCAACCGGTTGCTCATTCCGCACCCGATTCTGACCAACGAAGAACTGGCCGCCATCAAGCACATGGATGGCGATTACAGCGGGCAGCATTGGAAGACGAAGACGATTGATATCACGCGCGATCGTGCTGAAGGAGAAGGCGGCCTGATTCCCGCACTGGAACGCATGTGCGCCGAGGCGGAAGCGGCGATTGACGATGGTTACACGCTGATCGTCCTCTCCGACCGCAACATCGGCCAAGTTCGCGTCGCGGTGAGCAGCTTGCTGGCGTGCGGAGCGGTGCATCACCATTTGATTCGGCAGATCAAGCGGACGCGAATCGGCATCGTGCTAGAAACAGGCGAAGCCCGCGAAGTGCACCACCACTGCCTGCTGACAGGTTACGGGGCCGATGCGATCAACCCGTACCTGGCGTTCGAATCGCTCTGGCAAGCCCGCCGCGACGAACTGATCGACGCGGGCGAATTCCCCGATGACGACTCGATCGTCGCCGCGTACCGCAAAGGCGTTGCCAAAGGGATGCTGAAGGTCTTCGGCAAGATGGGTATCTCGACGTTGCAGTCGTACAAAGGCGCGCAGATTTTCGAAGCACTCGGACTGCGCGACGAGGTGATCCAGCGCTGCTTCGCCGGCACGGCCAGCCGTGTGCAAGGTGTCGACTTCAACGTGCTGGCGCAGGAAACGTTGCGGCGTCACGCTTTGGGCTACCCGGAGGACGCGAACGACGCCCTCACATCGCTGCCTAACCCGGGTGAGTTTCACTGGCGCAGCGCGGGCGAACGCCACGGCTGGTCGCCCAATGCGATCGCCGATTTGCAAGTCGCCGCCCGCACCGACAGCCGCCAGGCTTACAAGCGATTCTCCGAGTATACCAACGCTGATGCAAAGGCCCGCTGTTCGTTGCGCGGGTTGTTCAAGTTAAAAGAAGGCGTCGAATCGCCCGTCCCGTTGGAAGAAGTGATGCCGGCGAGCGAGATCGTCAAACGCTTTTGCACCGGCGCGATGAGCTTCGGCAGCATTTCCGCCGAAGCCCACGAGACGCTGGCGATTGCCATGAACCGGCTGGGCGGAAAAAGCAACACAGGCGAAGGGGGCGAGGATCCCGACCGGTTTACGCCGCTGCCCAACGGTGATTCGAAACGGAGCGCCATCAAGCAGGTCGCCTCCGGGCGGTTCGGCGTGACGAGCTGGTATTTGACCAACTCCGATGAGTTGCAAATCAAAATCTCGCAAGGTGCCAAGCCGGGCGAGGGGGGCGAACTTCCCGGGCGGAAGGTCGATACGAACATTGCGCGAATCCGCTACAGCACGCCCGGTGTCGGCCTGATCAGCCCTCCGCCGCACCACGATATTTATTCGATTGAAGACTTGAAGCAGTTGATTCACGATCTGAAGAACGCCAACCCGTCGGCCCGCGTCAGCGTGAAGCTGGTCAGCGAAGTGGGCGTCGGCACGGTGGCTTCCGGTGTGGCCAAGGGATATGCCGATCACATCTTGATTTCCGGCGATACCGGCGGCACGGGCGCTTCGCCGCTGACCAGCATCAAGCACGCCGGCTTGCCGTGGGAATTGGGCATTGCCGAAACGCACCAAACGCTGGTGATGAACGACCTGCGTAGCCGCGTGGTGTTGCAAACCGACGGCGGGCTAAAGACCGGTCGCGACGTGGTGATCGCCGCGTTGCTGGGTGCGGAAGAGATGGGTTTTTCAACCGCCCCGCTGATCGCCACCGGCTGCATCATGATGCGGAAGTGTCACCTGAACACCTGCCCCGTAGGCATCGCCACGCAAGACCCGGTGCTGCGAAAGAAGTTCACTGGTACGCCCGAACACGTGGTGAATTACCTAATGCTGGTCGCTGAAGAGGCGCGCGAGATCATGGCATCGCTTGGTTTCCGTACAATCGACGAGATGATCGGCCGCGTCGATGTCTTGGAAACCGACGAGGCGATTAAACACTGGAAGGCCGACGGGCTTGATCTCACCGCCATCCTCACGCCGGCGAAGAAGCCCAGCCCCGAAACGGAAGTCTATTGCACCCGAGGGCAAGATCACGGGCTGGATTTGTCGCTCGACCGCACGACGTTGCTGGATTTGGCGCAGCCGGCGCTCAAAGATGGCGACAAGGTTGAGGCTGAAGTCGACATCGTGAACACCAATCGCACGGTCGGCACGATTCTCAGCCATGAAATTTCCAAACGCTGGGGCGAGTTCGGGTTGCCGGATGATACGGTGCATTTCAAATTCAACGGCAGCGCCGGGCAAAGTTTCGGAGCGTTCCTGGCCAGCGGCGTGACGCTGGAACTGGAAGGCGACGCGAACGACTACATCGGCAAGGGCCTCTCCGGCGGGCGGTTGGTAATTTACCCGCCCAAGGAAAGCGGCTTCGTGCCGGAGGACAACATCATCATCGGCAACGTTTGCCTGTACGGGGCGACCAGCGGGCGAGCGTTCTTCCGCGGCCGCGCGGCCGAGCGGTTCTGCGTTCGCAATAGCGGCGCATGGACCGTGATCGAAGGCATTGGCGACCACGGTTGCGAATATATGACCGGCGGGCGGGCGGTGATTTTAGGCCCGACCGGGCGGAACTTCGCGGCGGGCATGTCGGGCGGCATCGCCTACGTGTGGGATAAGGACGACGACTTCCTCAGCAAGGTCAACCTCGACATGGTGCTGCTGGAAGAGTTGGTCGAAGACGAAGACATGGCCGAACTGCTCGAGATGGTACAACTGCACCAGGAATACACCGGCTCGACCGTCGCCCAAGAGGTGATGGACAACTGGCCAGAGGTCCTCAAGCAGTTCAAAAAGGTGATGCCGACCGATTACAAGCGGGTTCTCATGCAGCAGAAACAACAGTCGGCCGATGAGAACGGCACGCTGCATGAGGAAGTGCATAGCCGGTAGCTACAACTTGTTCCCACGCTCTGCGTGGGAACAAGCGTCCGGCCGCTCCGCGGTCATGAAGCGTGGCCGAAGTTTAGAATCAATTGAGACTTTGTGACGCAGAGCGTCAGAAGCAGTGCGTTCCCTCGCAGAGCGTGGGAACGAGCCGTGAAACCAACGCAGGACAATCAGATGGGTAAACCAACCGGATTCAAAGAGTTCCCCCGGAAAGCCGTTCCGTACCGCGATCCCACGGAGAGGGCTGGTGATTTTCTGGAGATTTTTTCCCAGCCGGACGAGAGCCACCTGCGCACGCAAGGGGCGCGGTGCATGGATTGCGGGGTGCCGTTTTGCCAATCGGCGACCGGTTGTCCGATTGATAACCTGATTCCCGAATGGAACGACCTGGTCTACCACGGGCGTTGGCGCGAGGCCCTCGACCGCCTGCATAAGACAAACAACTTCCCGGAGTTCACCGGCCGCACCTGCCCCGCCCCGTGCGAAGGTTCTTGCGTGCTGGGCATCATCGATCCGCCGGTGACGATCAAGAACATTGAAAACGCGATCATCGACCGCGGCTGGGAAGAGGGTTGGGTCCGCCCGCAGCCGCCGGCCCAGGAGACCGGCAAGAGCGTCGCGATCGTGGGCAGCGGGCCAGCCGGTTTGGCGGCCGCGCAGCAGCTTCGCCGTGCCGGGCACGCGGTCACGGTGTACGAACGGGCCGACCGCATCGGCGGGCTGCTGATGTACGGCATCCCGAACATGAAACTCGATAAGAAGAACGTCGAGCGCCGCGTCGAACAAATGGAAGCCGAAGGGGTGAAGTTTGTCACCAATGCTCACGTCGGCAAGCAAGAGGATTTCGCGCCCGGGCATATGACGCAAATCATGCAAGAGCGCGGCGACGATGTGCAGTTCATCGACCCCAACCAACTGCGCGAGCAGCACGACGCCCTGCTGTTGGCGACCGGAGCAACCAGACCGTTTGACCCAACCGCCAAAACACCCGGCCGCGACAGCGAGGGTATTCAGTTCGCGATGGATTTCCTGACCCGCAACACCCGCAGCCTGGTCGATTCCAATCTGGAAGATGGCAACTACACATCGGCCAAGGACCTGGACGTGGTCGTCATCGGCGGCGGTGATACCGGTGCGGATTGCATCGGCACGTCGCTGCGTCACGGTTGCCAGAGCGTCGTGAATTTTGAACTGCTCGACCGTTCACCTGACGAACGCGCGCCCAACAACCCTTGGCCCGAATGGCCGCGGGTTTACCGCCTGGACTATTCGCACGAAGAGGTGAAGGCCCAAACCGGCGACGACCCGCGCTGCTATGCCTTGCTGACGAAAGAGTTCATCAGCGAGGATGGGAAGGTGACGGGCGTGAAGACCGTCAGCATCGATTGGTCACAGCCAACCGATGGCGGCCCGCCTTGGACGGAGGTGGACGGCAGCGAAAAGATTTGGCCCGCCGACTTAGTCTTGCTGGCGACCGGGTTTGTGGGGCCGGAAAAAACGGTCGGCGACATGCTCGGCCTGGAATTTCAGAAACCCCGCGGCAACTGGGAAACGTTCGCCGCCGAGCATGGGCAGTTCGCCACCAATTGCGAAGGAGTCTTCGCCGCCGGCGATTGCCGCCGCGGCCAGTCGCTGGTCGTGTGGGCCATCAACGAAGGCCGCGGCGCCGCCCGAGCTGTTGACACTTTCCTGATGGGCCACAGCGAACTACCCGCCCCGGGCATTTCACTGGGAGCCACGATGGCGTAGACGCAACGCCAATTTGCCTAGATGGCTATGTCTGGGCGATTGGGCTGACTCGGGAAGGTCTTTAGGGATTCCTGGCAGAAGAGTGAACCAAACGCTTGGCAGGAATTTGAATGTGCGTGTGTGCTACTGTTCTTTTGTTTACAATGCCTCCGGGCGTTGCGGTCGCGGTTGCGGCGGTGTATTGTCGTTAGTGACCTTCCACAATCCGTCCCACCTACAACTTTGATTGCGAGGAATCACATGTTGCGAATTTCTTTGGCTCTTTCGGTTCTGTTGGCGTTGGTTACGACCTCGGCCGCGCCGGCTGAGGAATGGACTTCGTTGTTCGACGGGAAGACCCTGGAAGGTTGGACGCAGAAGAACGGCACGGCGACTTACCGTGTGGAAGAGGGGGCGATCGTCGGAAAGACCAGCGAGGGAAGCCCGAATTCGTTCCTTTGCAGCGACAAGGAGTACGGCGATTTTGAACTGGAATTTGAAGTGAAATGCGACAACCGGTTAAACAGCGGCGTGCAGATTCGCTCGCAAACCAAAGGGGGCACCAACGAAGGCCGGGTGAACGGGCCGCAGGTTGAGATCGAGGCCAGCGGCAATAATGGTGCCGAGGCGGGCTATATCTACGGCGAAGCGACCGGACGCGGCTGGCTGACGCCGAAGGATCAGCTAAAACCGCACAAGCATTTCAAAGACGGCGAGTGGAATAAGTACCGCGTGATCGCCAAAGGCCCGAAGATTCAAACCTGGATCAACGACCAGCCTGTCGCCGACTTGAACGACGAAGCGATTTACGAAACCCACGCCAAAGGTTTCATCGGGCTGCAAGTACACGGCATCCGCAAAGGGAGCGGCCCGTTTGAAGTTTCGTGGCGGAACCTACGAATTAAAGAGCTGGCAGAGTAAAGCGCGTCACTTCGCGACTGGTCGTCAGGGACTGCCGACCTACTTTAGGCGTTTCGGTTCAACGCGTACATCACGCCGCCGGCGATGCCGCCGACGACCAGGCCGATGACGATGCCCAAGAGCGTTCCCATCACGCTGACGGTTTCGCCGCGCGGCAAGGTGAAGAAATAAACGAACTGGTAGATCATCACCGTGGTGGAGCAGCCAATCGCACCAATGAGCAGCGGCTGTTTGATTTGTTCGTCCATATTCGCCTTTCGTCGTAGCGGGGGCTTCCAGCCACCGTCAGTGGTGCTACGAAATTACTCTGACTCGCCCGGCAATTCAAACCCCCCGACGCCACTGCCTTCGGAGGCTTTCATGTTCCCGCCGACGGAGTAGCCGTCGAGCACTGCCTTGCGTGAGTCTTTCAGCCCGTTTTCGAAGACGATCAACTCGATGGTATAGACGCGTCCGTCAACCGTGGTGACCAAAATCTGGCGCTCGGCCAACGTAGACTTGTACTTGCCTGCCCGCACATAGCGGCCAAACGCATTCTCGCCCAAGACCAGCGGCACGACCGGCTCCAACAATTTCTCATCGCCAATCTGCTCGCGCACGTGCGACTCGACCCATTCGGCATAGGCCTTGGCGGTTTCGACCGTGGCGTTCTGCGGCGCGCCTTCAGGTGCGTCTTCAGCGTTGACGCGAATTTGCGGCAACAGGTTGGGGTCCTTGAATTCATGGAACCAGCAAACCAAGCCGGACTGTCGGCTGCCGACATGCCAACCCTTGGGCGGGGCGAATTCGATGCGCCCGCCATCGAGTGGCGGCAGGTGATCGCCCGAGGGGCTGATTTCGGCCAGCGTATATTTGTAGACCTGTCCTTCATCCGTCGGCGGAGCGGCTGTCGCTCCGTCAGCCGGCGTGCCGTTGGCCGGCGCGCTGCCTTCAACCGTAGCACCTTCGGTCGAAGCCCCATCGTCAGTTTCACCGCCTCCGCCGCAGGCCAGCGCCGTCAGCAATCCGAGACCGCAGATTGAAATCAGAAGTAGGGTGCGTTTCGTAGGCACGTACTCCTCCGTCGAATGCGGAACAGAAACTTCAAAAGGAACAACAGCCGCCCAGCGACGGCAACTGCCTATGATACCGCCTGCGGTGGGCAATTCAACTTCGATGGCCCTCGGGCCCCTTTATTTAACAGAAGGCCGCCAAGGTCGCGAAGAACGAAAAGAGATGTTACGACGTCGCGAAGCGTCGCCCAAAAAACACCTTCGTGCCCTCTGCGCCCTTCTGTTAAAAACCCTTCGCGAACATCTGTCGAGCAAGCCGGCAACGAGTCTCACTCTTCCACCACTTCTTCTTTAACCTTCTGGACAAAGTGCGGCGACTTGCCGCCCTTGCTGAGTTCTTCAGCTTTCTTCTCGGCCTGCTTCTTTTGATTGAACTCATAGAGCGCGACCCGGCGGAGCGATTGGTTGAACACGCCGTAGAACATCTTCATCCGCTGGTCGGCCGGGGCCTTCTTCGCGCGGCTTTTGCGCTTGGCCTTCTTTTTCTTCTTGGCGGTCTTCTTCGTTTTCTCTTGAGCTTCGGCCGCCTCGGCTTCGGCTCGCTTGTCTTTAATGCTTACGGTCTTACGGGCCATGGCGATACAACAATCAGCAGGCGGGGAACGGGGGCGAACAGCTCACAAGCGGGGGAAGTGCCGCATGTCAGTGATTTTAAAGGATAAACCGGCTCCTTGCTATCGGGGGTGGTTGGGCCTTTCAGTTGAACAGAAGGGAACAGACCTAACAGAGTAAGGATGTAGGAGTGGATTGGATTCCGCACCGGAAGGAGAAGACTTGCCTGAGGTAGAAGGTGGTGTGCTCAATCTGTTCGAAAATCCGTACTTGCGAGGCCATCGAGTCCGGAAAACTATCTCATCGGCTTTCTATCTAAGACGAACCATCAACCGGTGTCGCACCTGGCGGCGGGGTTCCCTTGCCATCTTGCACATATTGGCTGCGCTGCTTTGCGTAGTCTTCGGGCGTGGGCAAGTCGGCGTCGATATCGCCGCCGGCGGCCGCCTGATCGAACAGTTTCTTTAAGAACGGGCGGCACCACCCGCAGCCGGTCCCCGCCCCGTAGCACTCGCTTAACTGGCTCTCGCGGCGCGGCTTTTCGATGCGCAGCCAGTTCACGACCTTCCGTTTGGTCACGTGAAAGCAGAGACAAAGTTCGTCGTCGAGGTCCATGAGCGTTGGTGTTAGGTTTTCGGTTTTCGGTTTTCGGAAGCACCCGTTGCCAGGTGCAGGCCGATGTTGCAGGCGGCCAGATATTTCTTGATGTCGAGCGCCTCGGTGACCATGTGTTGGTTCAGTTGCCCTGCGCCGATGGTGACCGTGGCGATGCCGTGCTTGACCATCCAGTTGGCGTCCAGCCCGCCGTTGGCGATGGCCAGTTGCGGTTGCAGCCCGCAATCGACGACCGCCTCGTGAGCAACCTTCACGCAAGGCTCATCCGGCGAAAGGGCGAATGAATCGTAGTCCAGCCGGCCGTCGACCTTCACGCTGCCTCGCTTCCCATCCACGTTGCTAACTTCCTTGACCGCCCGGCGGAACGCGGCTTCGATTTCCTTGACGATCTTCGCGCGAAACTTCGCATCGTGGCTGCGGGCTTCGGCTTTGACGAAGACGTGATCGGTCACCACGTTTGTCGCGGCGCCGCCTTGAATGATGCCGACGTTGCTGGTTCCGTGCTTGCCATCCTTATGAATATCGCCGTGCCAGCCATTCCGCTGCAAATCGGCAATCGCCAATGCCGCGATGGAGATGGCCGAAACGCCCCGCTCCGGCGCACCCCCGGCGTGGCTGGCGATGCCGTGGACGTCAATCGCAATGCGGTACCCGCCGGTCGCTCCGATCGTTAGCTTGTCCGGCGAGCCGCCGTCGAAGTTGAACGCCAACGCCGGCTTGCCGAGCAGTCCGACGCTGGCACACCGCGCTCCTTGCAGGCCGATCTCTTCCTGCACCGTCCATAGAAACGTCAGCGGCGGGCGGGGCAGATCGTCCTTCATGATTTGCAGGGCCGCATTCAACACCACCGCCGCCCCAGCGCGATCGTCGGCTCCCAAGCCGGTCTTCGGATCGGCCGAGCGGACGAGGTTCCCCTTGCGCACTGGCTTACTGCCGACGCAGATCGGCACGGTGTCCAGATGGGCCATCAGCATGCGACGCGGAGCGCGGACCGTGCCGGGCAATTTGAACACCATATTGCCAACCTGCCCGCGCAGCGGCGTTCGCTTGTGAGCGGTGTCGAACCGAATCGCCTTCGCATCCGCGCCGGCGGCCAGCAGTTGCTCTTTCACGAACTGCGCAACGGACCCTTCGCCGCCGGAAGCACCCGGCATGGCCATCATCCTCAAGACAAGGTCCAAGGCGGGCGTGTCCTGTTTCTTCAAGTTAGGTCTCTCATGATTCAGTCGTAGCGGGCGCTTCTAGCCACCGCAAGATTAAACGACGCTTTGCGTCGTCACGGTGGCTAGAAGCCCCCACTACGGTTAGTCTAACGGTCGTGTGCCGTTTTATAAACTTCGATGTCTGTCCGCTGCCATGAAAATCTTTCTAGCCGGCATCATGCAAGGGTCTCACTTGGGTGCGGTGTTGCACAACCAAGACTATCGCGAGCGCCTCGCGCGGCTATTGACGGAGCATCTTCCCGAAGCCGACGTCTACGACCCAATGGCCGATCATGGCGACTCGCTCGACTACGACGACGACCAGGGCCGCGGGGTATTCATGAAGCACAATGCGATGTGCGGCGAGGTCGATCTCTTGATCGCCGTGGTGCCCGAAGCATCGATGGGAACGGCGATTGAAATGTGGCAGGCCTATCAGGCGGACCGGACCGTGATTTCGATCAGCCCGCTGTCGCACAACTGGGCAGTACGGTTCTTAAGCGATGCGGTATTCCCGGACATGGAAGCATTCGAATCGGCTCTCGCCGGCGGCAAGATCGCAGCGCTCGTTTCAGGCGTTGCCGATAGTCCACCTGACAAATAGGTGCAAAGAAACTAAGCGGCAAGGCGCTAGCCGCCGGTTTGTCGCGAAACTCGCATGACCGGCGGCTAGCGCCTTGCCGCTCACGAATTTCCACTCCCCGCCAGTTGCTCGGTACGATTCAGGCGTTAAGCTGAAAGCCATCAAACTTGCCCATCGCCAGCTTGGAACAGCACGACCATGAATTGGAACCCGAAGGATTCGAACCCTTACACCACTCCGCAGCAGAGCTACCCGCAACCGGGCGGGCACGATCCGTACGCCCGTCAAAAGTCGGGCGGCGGTTTGATGTGGTTGTGGCTTCTACTGGGCGGCGGCGGTTTGGTCGTGCTGCTTTGCTGTGGTGCCTGCTGCGGCTTGGGTCTATATGGGATGGAAGAGGAAGAGCGGCAACTCGAAGCGATGTTCGCCAATCACCCCACGGTTGTTGAACAACTCGGCGGCATCGAATCGGTCGAACGCGATTGGAGCGCCAGCATGGATGAGGACGACGACAAGATTTGGTACTACAACGTCAAGGGCGTTCACGCGGACGGAGTGATCATTATCCGCGAAGCACCGTTCAACATCGACGCGGAAGACCTTGAACTCGAATTTGCCAGGCTGCAAACAGATACCGTGGAAGAGTTTGATATCTATCCGTAGCGGCTAACGATTCTAGCTCAACTTCTAGGCCGCCTTATCCAACGCTGCCAATCGCGGCCAGCGCCCTTTGTCCAGTACGGCGATGGCAACGCGGTCTTCCAGGTTGGGGCGGAAGACGGTTAGCAGCAGCAATGGCAAGTACCAGGCCATGATCGTTCCGCCGCCGCCGAAATAGCCGGTCCAGTATTGCACGGCCAGCATCACCGCCGCGGAACAACTCAGCAGCGTGCCGAAGTTCTTGCGGGGCGGCCAGAGGGCGAACGTGCCGGCCAGCGCGATAAACGCAGCGATGATCGGCATCCGGTACGCCGGATCCCACGCCACCCGCCAGATGCCTTCCAACTCTTCCATCTTCGGTGAGTAAAGCCCGAAGGTCGATTGTATTTGCAGCCAATAAGACATCAGGCCATCGGAGTTGAAGATCATCGAAAACGCCATCAGCGCGATCACCGCGACGACGCCTGCCAACATCCGGCCCAGCCCTCGCTGCCAGTAAAAACTGATCCACAACGGCAACAGGTAAAGCGGGTAATAGATAATCCCAGCCGCCAGCCCCAACAGCATGCCCGCGACGAGCGGGCGGCGGTAAGCGGCGATGGCCCACACCAATAGCGCACCGGGCAATGCGTGATCGACGCGGCCAGTCATTTCAGCCATATAAGGCAGAATGAGGTACAGCGTGGCGGCGCCGACGCCCATTTTGATGTTGTCGAAATGCCAATACCCGATCATCACCATGCCGATCACAATCGCCAGGTGCGAAAGGATCGCCATCGTTTTGGCGGTCACCACGCGGGAAAAGTGAATCTGCTGTGGTTCGGTCAGGTCCTGCGGCGGAGCAACGAGGGCGCTGGTCGTAATAGTGGGCAACATGTAAAGCATCGGCAAACCCGGCCCGTGCCCGGTCATCGCACCAGCTTCTCGCCCGGCCATGAAATTTTCCGCGGAAGTTGGGCCGACCAGATCGTCTTCCGACGGCGTTCCGGTAATGACATTCGCCATCAGAAACACCAGCAGCGCGCAGCCGAGAAAAACCATCCCGCCGGTGCTCAGGTTCGGCTCGAGCAAAGGCCGGCGAACCATGTTCGGGTCGACCAACAACCGCACCAACAGCAACAGCCCAACGGCGAACAGCCACAAGTAACCGCTGGTTTCGATCGCTTGCCCGGTTCGCACGTGCGGGGGAAGCTGTTCAGCCGCCGAATGGAGCGACGGCGGCGGGCCGCTGCCAATCAGGTCCGCGGCGTCGGTCAATGAATCATCATCGACCAGCGGTACGACTTCGCCATCGGCCGTTCCTGATCCAGAGTCAGTTTCGGTTTCCGGCGGATCGAACTCTTCGATCTCCAACCCCAAATAGACCACCGGTGTGGTGACCAGCGGGTTAGGGTCGCCCTGCCCGTCGGGCGCGGGATCGGGCGTTCCATCGCGCGGCGGGGGATCGGGCGCTGCCACCTCTTCCGGCGGAGAGCGCTGCATGCTTTGCCCTTGCACGACCATCAACAGGCCCGGTGCCAGCGCGATCAGCAGCAGCAAATCCAAATTGCGCACGCTCCAGACGCGGCCGAACTTGAAGAACAGGCCGATCGTCATTAGCGACGAAACGTAAACCCACGTCGTCGGCGAGATGCGCTGGTACTGAAAAAGGATGTCGCTCATGGACCGCGCTCGCCTCGGCGGAGAGCGCCCTTCGGGGAAACGCAAGTCGTTGAAGCGGTGCGGGTTATGCACTCGCCTCAACCTATCAGCATAAGGGGGCAGCCCTCGATCGCAAGGGACTCTCGCCCCCCAGCGAACGACCGGATGCCCCGGCTGCGACCGCGGCAAGCGGATATGCGGGTTAGGCGACCGCTGCGGGTAGTTACCCGCCTTTCGCGTTGTTGGCTGAAAAGTGTGTTGCCGTGCGGAATGGGCGCGTCACAGGGAAGGGTAGAACGGATAGACAAGTTTGTAACCCGTCCAGTATTGCGCACACCCCTAAGGCTGATTGCGAATCAGCCAACACTCCAGCGTTGCCCGTTCTCCGTAGGCCAACTGGC
>CALBTA010000191.1 GCA_937967755.1 uncultured Planctomycetaceae bacterium
GTTCACTGGCGCAGCGGTTGTTGAAACAGCGTGAAACGGACGCTGAGCGGTTTGATCTGCTGTTCACGCTGCTGGCGTCGCGACCGCCCACGGAGCAAGAACGAACGGCCTGCGCCGGGCTGTTAGAAGCCATGCAAAAACGCTACGCCGCGGCGGAAGAAGATGCCACTGCTCTCCTATCCGTTGGCGAAGCACCCCACGACGACAAACTTCCCGCCGCCCAACACGCCGCCTGGACACAAGTCACCAGCGTGGTCCTGGCGAGCGACTTGGCGATATTGTTGTATTGAATCAAAATTTCACTCGTCTTCTCGTACTCGAATGGATACGCATAACCGCTCCGTCGAGGACGAGAAGACGAGTACGAGTACGAGTACGAGCTAAAGGCTAAGGCGATTCGATGAACACACACCTTTACAATGAACACAACATCAACCTAACCCGCCGCCAGCTTTTCGGGCGTAGCGCGTTGGGCTTGGGCACTGCCGCGCTTGCTCAGTTGCTTGGGCCTGACTTGTTGGCTGACGAGGGTGGATTGAAAGGCATTCCGCACCATCCTCCCAAGGCCAAGCGGGTGATTTATTTGTTCATGTCGGGCGGGCCGAGCCATCATGACTTGTGGGATTACAAGCCGAAGATGGCGAAAATGTTCGGCCAGCCGCTGCCTGAGGAAATTCGCGACGGTCAGCGCATCACCGGCATGACCGCCGGCCAGAAGACGTTGCCGGTTTGCCCTTCGAAGTACAAGTTCACGAAGTACGACAACAACGACCGCGGCGTTTGGATCAGCGAGTTGCTGCCGCACACCGCGACCGTCGCCGGTGAGTTGTGCGTCGTTCACAGCACCTTCACCGAAGCGATCAATCACGACCCGGCGATTACGTATATTCAAACCGGTAGTCAAATTCCGGGCCGCCCCAGCCTGGGTGCGTGGCTAAGTTACGGACTGGGCAGCATGAACGAAAACCTGCCGGGCTACGTAGTGATGCATGCCAAAACTAGCTTCGCCGAACAGAGCCTGTTCAGCCGCTTGTGGGGAACCGGCTTTCTGCCTTCCGATCACCAAGGCATTTTGCTCCGCAGCCAGGGCGACCCGGTGTTGTATTTGAGCAATCCCAAAGGCGTATCGCGCGAGGATCGCCGCGCGCAGCTCGATGCGCTCGCGGCCCTCAATGGCCAGCAGCACAAGCGCTTCGCCGACCCCGAAGTGCTGGCCCGCATCAAGCAGCACGAAATGGCCTACCGCATGCAGGCTTCCGTTCCGGAACTGATGGACCTTTCGAAGGAGCCGGACGAAGTGTTCGAGCTGTACGGGGAATCAGCCCGCCAGCGGGGCACGTTCGCCGCCTGTTGTCTGAACGCCCGGCGGCTGGCCGAACGGGGTGTGCGGAACATTCAAATTTTTCACCGGGGCTGGGACGCCCACGGCAATTTGCCGCGAGAACATGAATCGCAATGTAAGGACATCGACCAAGGCTGCGCCGCGCTGATCAAGGATCTCAAGCGAACCGGCATGCTGGATGAAACGCTGGTCGTCTGGGGCGGAGAGTTCGGCCGCACCGCCTACTGCCAAGGCGGGCTGAAGAAGGACAACTACGGTCGCGATCACCACCCCCGCTGTTTCACCATTTGGATGGCCGGCGGCGGAGTGAAGCCCGGCATCACCTACGGTCAGACGGATGATTACGGTTACAACATCGCCGACGCCGAAGGCAACCCGCTCAAGCCGCAACCGTCGCCGGCGAAGTGGACACCCGGCACGATGCACATTCACGACCTGAACGCCACGATCCTGCACCTGCTCGGCATCGACCACAAGCGACTCACCTACCGCTACCAAGGCCGCGACTTCCGCCTGACCGACGTCCACGGCCGGGTGATGAAGGAGTTGATTGGGTAACCCACCGATGGAAAGCGGATCGATTCTAAAATCGATAGGCAGCGCCGAAGCCGCTCAACTTGCGAGCGAACTTCGCAAAGCACAAACCTCTGGCAGCGACGAGCGCGCCCTGTCCTCAATCGTGTCAAATCGCCTTCGTGTTAAAAAGTTAGTTGCGCGGGAAGTGCTCGAATCGTACCTTCGAGGTAACCGTGACGGTGCAATGGCTCCCCTCCATCCCAAGTCGATATCTGAAGAGCAGACTGGCGACAATCTGTATCGAGCCGCGTTTCAACAAGGATTTGAAGGCATCTTAGAGTTCGCCGAGCGCGAAGAGTATCAGGCATTGACGCGTCAGCGTGCCGATGATCGATCACGAGCGCGTCTTTGGCGAATCATTGGGATCGCGTCTTTTGTCTTAGGCTTGATTACGGCACTCCTGCAGTTGTTCTTGCGGTAGTTGAATTCAAAAATCTTGTTAATTTGCGACGACCTACAGCACTACTTACAACGCCACAGGTCGTCGTCATCGATGTTCAATTCCCGTTGAACG
>CALBTA010000192.1 GCA_937967755.1 uncultured Planctomycetaceae bacterium
ACCACGGCCTGCACCCTTCGCTGCGCGGCTTTGCCGATTTGCTGGAAGCGGGCAAGCTGTCAATCCTTCAGGGTATCGGCTACCCAAACCCGAATCGCTCGCATTTCGAGTCGATGGATATTTGGCGTAGCGCCAAGCACTGGACCAAAGACGACATGCCCGCCGTGCCAACTGGCTGGCTGGGCCGCGGGCTGGATGTGCAGAAGCAGTCGGGCGGCGACCTACCGGCGCTGCACTTCGGCGGCGACGCGCAACCGTTGGCATTGCGGTCGCTCGACGTGCCTGTGCCGTCGCTCCGTTCGCTTGATAGTTTCCGCTTGGACACTGGCGGCGATCTGCGTCAGAAAGAAAGTATCCGGCAGGCCGCGGCAGCTACGCGATCCACGGACAACGATCTGCTGGGTTTCTTGCAAAGCAACACGACGGCCGCCCTTGATGCTTCGCGGCGCGTGGAGAAGGCGACGAAGAATTATCAAACGAAAGCCAGCTACCCCGGTACGCCGCTGGCCGGGAAGCTGCGCAGCGTGGCGCAACTCATCAATGCGGGGATGAACACTCGCATTTACTACGTCACGCTCGACGGGTTCGACACGCACTCGAACCAGCGCGACGCCCACGCCGGGTTGCTGTCGCAACTATCAGGCGCGGTCAGCGCTTTCCTGGAAGACGTCACCGCCCAAGGACACGGCGAGCGGGTGATGGTCATGACGTTCAGCGAGTTCGGCCGCCGGGTGAAGGAAAACGCCAGCGGAGGCACCGACCACGGCGCAGCCGCCCCGATGTTTTTGGCCGGAGCGAACGTCGCCAGCGGGCTGATGGGTGAACACCCCAGCCTGACCGATTTGGAAGATGGCGACGTGAAGTTTCACACCGACTTCCGCCGCGTTTACGCCGGCGTGCTGAAGGGTTGGCTGGGCTGGAACCCCGCGCCGGTCGTCGGCAAACAGTTTGCGCCGCTCGATGTGGTCAGGGCTTGATGTAGTTTTTCGTTACAATGTCGAAAAAACGCCATCATGCCTGACACCCTTCCGCGGCAACCCAACACGCTGGGCAAGGCCAGCCTGATATTAGGGATTCTTTCGATCACGTTTGTGTTCAGCATCGGGCTGTGCGCCGGTGTGGGCAGCGAGCAAGGTTGGCTTCCGGCAGTCGGCTGGCTGTTGTTCATTCTGGGCGGAACGTTCGCGTTCGGCGGGTTGATCGCCGCGCTGCTCGGTTTCACGGGGCTTTTCGGGCGAAACCGGTCACGAGCGACCGCCATTGTGGGGCTGGTGCTGGGGGTGCTGACAGTATTTCTCTTCGCAGCCATCCTCAACGCCGTGCAGTAGCTACAATGCAACTTCTGTCGAAGGCACCCATCCACCTGGTTCGTAAGGAAACACCTGTGAAACAATCGCTGTTGAGATACGCGTTGTTGGCCCTCGTCGCTGTCGCGATGGCATGTACCAATTCGTCGGCACATGCCGATGGCCCGTTGGCCGATTACGTCGCCGAGAAAGATGACGCCTTCCGCTGGGTCGTTCGGCGGGAAGGAAAAATCGGGGCGACGGAGTATGTCGAACTGACCCTCACTTCGCAGAAGTGGAAGGACACGCTGTGGAAGCACCAGTTGTTCGTCATTAAGCCTTCAACTGTTAAGGAAGATACCAGCCACGCGTTGTTCATGATCGAAGGAGGTCGTTGGCACCCACGGCTGGCGGGGCCGGCTGACGAAGCGGACCGTTTGCCCGGCGAGGCCCCGCTGTTCGCCTCCATCGCTGAACAACTGGCCACGCCGGTGGCGGTGCTGCTGCAGGTGCCGCACCAGCCGATCTTCGGCGGGCGGGTGGAAGATCAGGCCATCGCCCATACATTCGCGCAGTACTTGCGAACGGGCGACAACCAATGGCCGCTGCTGTTGCCGATGGTCAAAAGCGCCGTCCGCGGCATGGATGCAACCCAGCAGTTCGCCAAGCGTGATTGGGATTTGGAGATCGAAACGTTTACCGTCAGCGGCGCATCGAAACGCGGCTGGACAACCTGGCTAACCGGTGCGGTCGAGCCGCGCGCCACAGCCCTGGCCCCGATGGTGATCGACGTGTTGAATATGGCCCCGCAGATGAAACACCAGCTTGATGCTTGGGGTGATTACTCGCGGATGATCGACGACTACACCCGGCTGGGCCTGCAGAAACATTTGGCGACCGATGCGGGTGTGATGTTGCGGTCGATCGTCGACCCTTACGAATACCGCGACCACCTGAAGCAGCCGAAGCTGATCATGCTCGGCACCAATGACGACTACTGGCCGGTCGATGCGTTGAATTTGTATTGGGATGGGCTGGTCGGTGAGAAATACATCCTGTATGTACCCAACAACCGGCACGGGCTGCGCGACATCGGCCGCATGGTCGGCACGGTCAATGCGCTGCACAAGCACGTCAATGGAGGACCGAAGTTGCCGCAGTTGAATTGGAAGTTCGAAGAAACCGACGATGCGATCGTGTTGGGCGTCGGCAGCAACATCGCCCCCGCCCGCGTGCAAGTCTGGGTCGCCGAAAGCAAAACGCGCGACTTCCGCCCATCGCGATTCGTTAGTTACAACGCGAAGAAGGTCGAAGACCGCTTCGTTTACACGCTGGCGAAGCCGGCAAGCGGCTATCGGGTAATGTTCGGCGAAGCCGTCTTTGAAGGCGACCCGCTGGCGTATTACCTATCAACGAACGTCCGCGTCTTGGAACCGGGCGGCGGGAAGCAAGAAAAGTAGGACGGGTTTGTTACCCGTCCCTAACGTCGCTTGCGACGTGCGTCAATGAACTTTCCTCGGACGTTGGATGGGTTACAAATCCATCCTACGACTTGAACCGAGCCTGAAACTGCTCTACCCGTGCAACCAGCGATTGCCACTTCTCTTCAAAGTACCCCTGCTGGCGAAACGGGCTGCTGTTGATGGTGATGTATCGGCCAAGGTGGCCGGCGATGGGCGGGAGGCCGAGGATTTGTCTTTTGCGGCCGCCTATCTCCGTACACAGGAAAATATCGTCGCCAACGACTTGAAGCGAGTAGTCATCACCGTCGTAACGCAGCGCCGCCCCATCGCCTGAAAGTTCGATGAAAGCGGCTGTGCCGTCGCGTCCCACAAACCGCCCGGCGAATTGCGACCAGTCGAACGACTCTTTCCCGCTCTCTTTCGTATTCGCGGCATCCTCCCTTTCGACAGGCACCAACCTGCGCCCGATATGTTTTTCCAAAGCCCGGCCCTGAATCGAAAAATCCTCTCCGTCGCTGAACAAGATCGAAACGGCAGCGCCGTGCTCAATATTTACAATGAAGCGGCTGCGGTAGGGGGGCGAGTACCCGTTGTGCCCGATCCAACCGGGACCAATCCGCTTGGCGCTCTCGGTGGTCAGCCCGTAGAAGTCGTTTTCAGGGGTGTACTTCCGCACTTGGGGGCGGCACAGCTCATCGACCGATTGCGGCCGCAGGATCGTTCGCCCGTTCCAACTACCGCGGCCCAGCAGCATTTGGGCGAAGCGGGCGACCTCCAGCACGTTGCTGATCACCCCACCCGCCGGCAGCCGGGCGGCGTTATTGGCGAATCGCTACTCGACTTGCAGCGTTCCTTTGTTCGCCTGATCACTTTTCACAATGCAATGCGGCAGCGCCAACGGGTGCATCATCGCTTCCAGCGGGTCGCATGTACTCCAGTTCATTTCCAGCGGATCGAAGATCACCTCACGCAGCATCTCGGGGAACAGTTTGCCGTAGGCCCGCTCGGCGATGTGAGCCGCCAACCGGATGCCCGGGTTGGAATAGGACCACAACAAGCCGGGCGGCGTGAAAATTTTGTAGTG
>CALBTA010000193.1 GCA_937967755.1 uncultured Planctomycetaceae bacterium
TGTTGATCGGTTGTTGCGGAGGCGAAAACGTGCCGCTGGGCGACGTCAGCGGAACGGTGACGCTCGATGGGCAACCGCTCCCCTCCGGCATTGTTCACTTCGTGCCAGCCAGCGGCCCGGCCGCATCGGGCGTGATCGAAAACGGTGCGTACCGCCTGTCGACCTTCGCCAGCGGCGACGGGGCCGTGCTTGGATCGCACACTGTTTATTTCGCGCCGGCCCGCGATGAAGCCCACATGCAGTCGTACACCGAGGCCGATTATGCTGCTGGAAAACCACCTCCCGAAGCCCCGCAAGAAGAATTTCTTCCCGCCCGCTACTTAACGCCATCCTCCAGCGGCCTGAACGTGCGTGTCGAAGCGACGGCCAGCGTCCATGACTTTCCGCTGGTCTCCTCGGAGATGGAGTAGCGAACTTCGCAAGGTTTTAGCGCAAGGTGGGGCGATCTACACCTCATCGGGGCGAATTCCAACATCGACGATACTACAGGCGACGATGGGGTCGAGGCCCAAGTCTTGCGCCCTTGCGATCAGTTCGTCGCTTTCGCTGCCGGGGTTCAGCCAAAGTTCGCCGTGCGGTTTGTCAGCCGCTTCCTCGAGAACTTTCATCCCGACCGCCGGCGGCAGGTAGAAGCTGATGCGGTCCAGGTGCTCTGACGGAACATGAGCCAGGCGCGCGAGGAACGGCATCCCTTCAATTTCACCCCCTTTAGGATTCACCGGGTAAACAACGTAACCCTGCTTGAGGTACGCCTTGACTGCTTTGTTGCCGAACTTAGCCGGGTCGCTACTGGCCCCCACGATGGCAATAGTTGGGCTGGACATAAGGTGCTCCGAAGGGACTGAAAGTACATCACACGGGGAAGCATTATACCCATCCGCCGGCGATCCGGGCGCGGGTGCCGCCGCGAAAGTGTGAAGTTGAAGCAGCGCATTTGAACCGCAGAAGGCAAACGCCGGCCGCCTGCCCGTTACCGAAACCAAACGCGCACGCCGGCGATGAAGCCGTCGAGTCGGGCGTCGTCGATTTCCAGGTAGTCGTAGCCGGCGTAGACTTCGACGTGGTCCAACATCACGCCAACGGTCGCCCGGCCGTGGAAGATCGTCGCGTCGTTGAGCGTGCCCCAATCGAGTTCCGTCGAAACGACCAGCGGGTCGCTGGGGAACCAGTCGGCCCCGTAGGTGAAATTGAACCCCGCGTCGCCCCGGTCGGAGTCGGCCATCCAGTTCACGCCGACGCCGACCCGCATGTTCAGCGTTTCGCACTGGGCGAAGCGGTAAACCAGGTTGGCATCGCCGATCCACAGTTCGTCCGTGCCGCCGCCGATCAGGTCTTCGTGGTAGTAGTTGGCGGACGTATCGATGCCAAAGCGCTTGGTGCTTTCCCACAGCAACCGCCCGCCGGCCCGGTCTAAGCCGTCGAAGTCCGAGGCGTATTCGATGTCAAAGCGGGTGTGGTGATTCGCCGGCCGCCCGAAGCCGCCGATCTCCATCACGCCATCGTGTCCATCAAGGTAGGGTTGGCTGTAGTAGTGACCGGGTACATCCAAGCCGGGGTCGACCAGCAGGTGCGGTGCCCAAATCGGCGACGTCAACGCGTAGAAGCAAAGCTTCGCCCCGAACGTTTCCAAGTCGTCGTCGAAACAGGAATCGGCGAAGTGACCATGATGTGCGTGCCCGTGATGCCGATGTCCGTGATGCCCACGCCTGTGATGCCCTCCGCCGCGCCGCCCGCGGTCGCGATGGTCGTCTTCGTGGTCATGATCGTCATCGTCGTCGTGTGCCGGTGGGGTTCGGGTTGGCCGATCCCGGGCTTCGTCGCGGGCGCGAGACAATCTGCCTTGGGCAGCGGAATCTGCTGGCAGTGCCAGCAACGCCCCAATCGAACTGAGCAGCAGCGAGGCAAATCCAATCTGCACGGCACTTATATGCGGCATGAGAGACTCCGTTAGCTCAACGAACCCTCGACGGGCAACAACCGGGACCATACGGCCCGGCTGCCGCCAGCGTCAAGGTCGCGAAGGGGGGATAGGGCAAGTACGATACGATCCGGGCAACGGTTCGAATTGAGCGATCAAACGATAGGTTGCAGATGTTGAATTGGCTGTTTCCGCGTCCGCCGCTGCGGGTCAGCGACAAGGCGTGGATCGAAACCCGGTTCGCCTGGCTGGTCCAACAGTTGGGCGAGCGCCGCCTGCTGGACGCCCAAGTGATCGAGCCGACCGATGCGTTTTTTCCCGGTGCGTACGACGGCACCGAGTCCGACGCGCGGATGATGTACCAGCGCGTATGCCAGTGGATGCAAGCCACGCCCGATGCCATGCGGTTCGAAGTCGTGCCAGCCGACGATATGCCCGGTGCCACGGGGCACTATGATCGCAGTGATGCGAACCAAAAACCGGCGCTGCGCGTGGCCGACTCGCAGATTGATGACCCGCAAGGGCTGGTAGCAACGCTGGCGCACGAAATCGCGCACCACATTCTGCTGGGCGGCGACTTGCTAGCGGGCGACGAGAGCGACCACGAGTGGACGACCGGCCTGCTGCCTTGTGTGCTGGGGTTGGGCATATGCGCGGCGAATTCGACGATCCGCACGGCCGCGGGCAATAGCGGCACCTGGTCGTGGTGGTCGATTGACCGCCGCGGGTATATGCCGTCTTACTGCATCGGTTACGCGCTGGCGATCTTCGCCTGGCTGCGCGGCGAAAAATCTCCAGCGTGGGTGCGGCATTTGCGGTTGGATGCGCGGGAACCGCTGACAAAAGGGCTGCGCTATCTCCGCCGCACCGGCGACTGCTACGTCACGCGTGAAACCTTGGGAACGACTGGCCCGCGCACCACGGGCGAGTTGATGCAGCGGCTTACTACCGGATCAAATTCCGCGCGCATCGCCGCGTTGTGGGATGCCGAGAAGCATCCGAGCGGCGCGTCGCTGGCCGGTCACGTCCAACCGCTGTTGCGGCATCGCCACGCGGCAGTGCGAAGCACGGCGATGCGAACCGCGGCGAAGTTGCGAATGAACGGTGCCGATGTCGTGCGGGAACTGGAAATGGCGCTGGGCGATTCCACCGCGGAAGTTCGGGCGGCCGCCGCATTCGCATTGGGCGAACTGCTGCCGGATGAGACGCGCGTCGTGGTCGATCTCGGTTTCGCGCTGCGCGACGAGGCACCGGAAGTCGTCGCCGCGGCCGCGACGGCGCTGGTTAACTACGGAGAGCGGGCGGAACCTGCCCAAAAGAATTTGCTGCTATCGCTGCACGACGCGCTGATCGATTGCAACTACGAGATGGCCGACCTGATGTTCGAGGTCATCCGCACCGCACTTCCCGACGCTGGCCAGGCAATCAACGATTACTTCCACCAACGCGACCCCGAATTCCGCGCAGCGGCGATTGAAGCGCTGCTTGGCGATGGCGAGTTGGAAAGTGGACGTTGAGTCGCCAGGATCGAAGACTATTGCTGCCAATCAGCGTTGGGGTCGGGAACTAAGAATGCTTCGTGAAGATGTACTGCATTGTCCACGACTTCACCAACAGTGCCTTCGATGCAAATCGAATTCCCCTCGATATACAGTACCGATTGGACGGCCTCAAACTCTTGCCGGGGATCTTCGGACACACTGGTCATCTTTGCGTTCACTACCCATTGCTCGTCATCATCGGTGATTGCGCCGGCCAGTACGACGGTCGTTGTTTCGCGTTCCACATCACAGATGGTCCCTTTGACAACCAAGCGAGGGCCACCGTACTTAAGTTGGGCTTGTTCGGCATCTTCGGCGAACGCTGAGGTCAACTTCTCGGCTGTAATCGGTACCAAGCTGGGTGGACGAAATTCGTCGTAAGAAGCATCCAGGTTAGCAATTGCCTCCCCAAGTTCAGCAAGTTCCTTTTGCTGCAAGTGGTTCAAATAAGACATCACGCCTACAACTATCCCGCCCACGAACAGGACGAACACCAAGCCCAGGCAGGCCATTGCCGCGTAAGTGGAGAGGGCGGAAGATTTCGCATTTCGCTTGTTCACACTTCTTCATCCGGCGGTGCGATGGCTGCGTTGGCGTCGCGGTGAATTTGAACGACGTGATCCAAACCGATTACTGAGAATCCGCCGATGGTTGCTGATCGGTCGTCGCGGCTGGGTTTAGCGACCACCAGTTCTGTCGGCATGACCCACACCTGGTCGGGGTGCGAGACTGGAAGAACCTCGCCGTTGGATAGCTCAATTCGGAGCGGAGCAAACGGCGCGTGGCGAAGGGCTTCGATGATGGGCTGCGGCTTGTACATATACGGTTTCTAAGTCCTCTCGCAGGGAAATGCGGCTATTTAATCATACGCTTAAACCCACTAGCGGTCCAACCTCTCCAAAGTAGTAATCTGCGACATGATGAGTTGCCGCTGTTGCGTGCCGCTTAGGAATCGACAGGTAAAAACTTTTGGGACATCTTGCCAGAAAAGTGTACCAGTCGCTTGACAGGGGTGTGAAAATTTGTATACTGTACTGATGTGACGGTGTGACGGTCTTCCCAAGCCGTCGTATTGGGGTGCGTATCGTTCGAAGGCCTTGGAAGACCGTCGTACTTGATTGTCCTCACCCCGGCCTTCTCTCAGGTGGAGAGGGAGTAGAGAGGCAACTTTCAGCACGCCCCTTGATATGGCGGGATCTTGCTGAAAGTTGGGGTTGGCAGCGAGATACTCGGTTCGATGTAAGTGGTTGTCAGTTCAGTAGTTAGGAAGTTCACTGCGGCGCTGAAACAGGGCCAACATTCAGCACTGGTGAATTCGCGTGCTGAAAAGAGTGATTGGCGTAAAGGTGCTGGTGGTAAGAGGTTACGCAGTGGCGAGGCAAATCGGTGCTGAATCGGATGCTGAATTCGATCCGCTACGTTTTCGCGGTGGCTAGAAGCCCCCGCTACTACGGTCGCCGACGAGAGTCGCCTCCCACAGAGTTTTGCAACAGTCGTGTTGCACGAATGGGTGGGGTTTTGCAACGAAAAACGGGACCCTGAAAGCGGTCCTTCTGTTGCAAAACCTCGCAGGTTTTGCAACACGTGTGTTGCGCAAGGGATGCCGGCGACGCGGTAGCATCGCGGCTATCAGGTGCAACTGAAAATCAACCGACGGGTACCAGGCATCGCCTGTGCCGCGAATAAAGTTCGACGACGGGGCAGGCGGTGGAATTGCGTTCACTGCATCGACAGTCCTGATCCGCGCTGGAACGCGATTGTCATTGTCGTACTGTTTTTTCCTAACAAACGGCGATTCAGCGTGATGTCTTTTGGCTTTAACATGAAGGAAGTCACTCGCAATGAGAGCACTAATACTCCACATCCGTCCAACTCTTTGCCTTGTCGCTGGCGAGGATCGCTTCGCAGATGGCGACTTCTTTGTGCCCGTCGAGGAACGTGCTCCAGTCGGGGTTCGATGGGATCGAACCACCTTCGGCGACGGCCCGGTAGACGTTGCGGAACAGGTTCTTCGGGCCGTCGGGGTAGGCTTCGGGGTGGCCGCCGGGGTAATGGGCGTATTCGCGGGCGTCTTGGTGCAGCAGCGACGGGTCCTTGGCCAGCAGTTCGTTCGCCTTGTCGCGGTAGCCGATCCACATCTCATTGGGCGACTCCTGATCCCACGACAGGGCGCAGTTGCTACCGTCGATTTCGAAGTACAGCCGGTTCTTACGCCCGGCCGAAACTTGGCTGACAGTGAACACGCCGTGCGCGCCGCCGGAAAGTTCGAACAGCACCGACGCGTAGTCTTCCGTGTTGATCGGCTGTTCTTCGTAGTCCTCAGGCTTCAGCACTTTGCCCGCATAGGTTTCGACTTCCTTCTTCGGCTTCATGCGGGTCGGGTGAACGGTTCGCAAATCGGCCATCACGCGGGTGATCGATTGCCCGCAGATGAATTGCAGCAGATCGCACCAGTGGCTGCCGATGTCGGCGACGGCCCGGCTATCGCCTGACATTTCGGGCTGCAGCCGCCAATTCCAATCGGTGTTATAGAACAGCCAATCCTGAAGGTACGAACCATGAATTGCGTAGACGTCGCCGACGTCGCCCGCCTCGACCATCGCCCGGGCGTGCTGAATCAGCGGGTAGAAGCGGTAGTTGAAGTTCACCGCACAGATCTTGTTGGACTCTTCGGCCAACTTAACCAGCTCGGAAGATTGCTCGGTATTCATCGCCAGCGGCTTCTCGCTGATGACGTGCTTGCCGGCGGCGAGGATGTCTTTGTTGATCTCGAAATGCAGGTGGTTGGGCGTGCAGTTGTGGACGACTTGGATCGCATCGTCGGCGAGCATCTGCTTGTAGTCGCCGTAAGCATTGGGAATCGACATCGCTTCGGCCTTGGCGTCGGCCAATTCCTGATTGGCTTCGGCGACGGCGACGATCTCTACATTGCCCAGCCGGCGAGCCGCCTCGACGTGCGCGGGGCCAATGAAGCCAGTGCCGATAATTCCCGCCTTGATGATCTTCGCCATGAGTCGCCTTACCTCTGTTGCAAGTGAACAATATTCCGCGAGCGCGATATCCGAAGCCCCACATTATCGCCGACCTATCGTGTGAATCAACGGGGCGGTCTCGCGGCATTGACTAACTCGCCCCCAAGGTTACTCTGCACGGAAGTACTGCATCGCAGACCCATGCGGAAAGACGCACGATGGCCGATTTCAAAGTCACCGAGTTGGCGGAAGACCTCGATTTCGACAGCCTGCCCTATTGGGATGTGGTGATCATCGGCGCGGGTCCGGGCGGGTTGGCCGCCAGTTTGACGACGGCCCATCGCGGCCTCACGACGTTGGTGATCGAGGCGAAGGACACGCCCGGCGGGCAACCGCAGTTCCTTTACGCCGATAAGAAGATCGTCGACATCCCCGGGTTTCCCGATGGCATCAGCGGCGAGGAACTTTCCGCACGCACCTACCGCCAGGCGGTTGATGCGCTGGTGCAGTTCCGTTTCAACGAAGAGCTGACCGACATCCACGACACTGATCAAACCGCCCAAGACGACCCGCTGAAGGAAGTGATTACCAGCCGCGGCAGCTACCTTTGCCGCAAAGTGATTGTCGCCTGCGGACTGCTGCACTTCCCGCGGAAGCTGCCGGTGTTGGAAGCGTTGAACTCGAAGCGGGTTTACTACAAGGTTCCGAAGATCGGCGACTACGAAGGGCAAAGCGCCGT
>CALBTA010000194.1 GCA_937967755.1 uncultured Planctomycetaceae bacterium
GCACGGCGATCCGCACCCGCGTGCGCGAAGGGCAAAGCATCCGCTACCAAACACCCGCCGCGGTGGTGCAATATATCGCGGCCAATGGATTGTATTCTTCGTAGGTACAGTCTGACCGAATCAAGTGGCCAATTGCGGTCGAGTGGGTATGATATGGGTATGACAAGTCTTGACAGCACTAGTTCGCATAAGTTCTTGAGGCAATTCACGGAGACGTTCTCGCCGGAACTCGCCAGCCACTTTTCCGCGCTGCCGCCAAACGCTGACCTGCAACAACGGCTTGATGAATTAGGCGAGAAGGCCAACGAGGGGACGCTTACCGAAGCCGAACGCCGCGAATGCGAAACGTACGTCGAAGTCATGGACGTGCTCGCTTTGCTGCGCGTGAACGCGAAGGCTAACGGCCAATCGGCCGTGGCTGAATAGCGATGGATGATGATCTTAAGGATTTGGTGCGGCTCCGCGCAGGCGGTCGCTGTGAGTACTGCCAGATTTCAGAGCAGCACTTCACGCAGCTTTTCCAAGTGGAGCACATCATCGCGAAGTGTCACGGCGGGCCGAGCGATGAATCTAACTTGGCATTGGCGTGCCGAAGGTGCAACCTTCACAAAGGTCCGAACCTGGGGTTTAGATCCCGATACCGGAGAGTTGACGCGACTTTTTCACCCACGTCGTGACGAATGGCAAGAACACTTCACGTCGCAGGTGAGCGGGCAGATTGAGAGCCTCACGCCAGTCGGCCGAACGACAGCCCGGGTATTGAATATGAACGACGAGCGGCGCGTTCAACTGCGCAAGGCGATACTTGCGATGGAAGCGGGATCGTCGCCGTCAGAATCCGAGAACGAGTAATATGCCGCTTGTTCTGTCCGTGATTGGGTGAATCCCCCCGGCGATTTACTTGAGCGGCGGTGGTCTATTCGCCAAAATGGTATTAAGGTTCCTTCTGCCCCGTTGTGATTGGTCAAAATATGATCCGAATCTTTCTTTGTCTTCCACTGCTCGCTACTTGCACGTTGGCTGTTGGTGCCGATGCGTCGGTTGAGCATGGAACGGACGAGCAGAAGCAGTTCTTCCGCGCGCAGGTTCGCCCGTTGTTGAAACAGAAGTGCCTGGGCTGTCACGGCGATGGGGAAGAGCTAAAGGGCGAGTTCGAAATGCGGACCCGCGCCGGCGTGCTGGCCGGCGGACAGCAAGGCCCGGGTGCCACGCCGGGTGACTTGGCGGAAAGCCCGATTTATCAAGCCGTCTTGCGGACCGGCGATTTGGTCATGCCGCCGAAGGATCGCAACGCGCTTAGCGAAGAACAAATCGCCACGATCCGGCGGTGGGTGGAGATGGGTCTGCCATGGAGCGATGCGGCGAGCGCCGCCGAGGATTGGAGCGACGCCGACGGGGTCCTCGTGAAGACCAGCGGCGGGCTGGATGACAATTGGACCAACCGCCGCTACCGGCCCGAAGACCTGTGGGCGTTTCTACCGGTGAAAGAGGTGGAAGTTCCCAAGACCGGCCATGCCAACCCGATTGACGCGTTCATTCACCAGCGATTGGCGGAGCAGAAAATTAAACCCGCGCCGCCAGCCGATCCGCGCACCTGGCTGCGCCGCATCACCTTCGACCTGACCGGCCTGCCGCCCACGCCCGAGGAGCTGGCGAAGTTTGAAGAAGAGATTGCGAAGCTGAAGAAGGAAGGCCCTCACCCCGACCCTCTCCCAAAGGGAGAGGGAGACACTCGCCCTCACCCCGACCCTCTCCCTGAGGGAGAGGGAGAAGCGGAATCCGCACTCCGCATTCCGCAATCCGCAATCAACTCTGCCGTCGATCGGCTGCTGTCCAGCAAGCACTACGGCGAGCGGATGGCGCAGCACTGGCTGGACGTGGTTCGCTATGCCGATAGCGCCGGCTTCGCCAACGATTGGGAACGCCCACACGCCTGGCGGTATCGCGATTACGTGGTGCGAAGTTTCAACGACGACAAGCCGTACGACCGGTTCATCATCGAACAAATCGCCGGCGACGAACTGCGGCATAACGACCCGGAGTTGAAAATCGCCGTCGGCTTTTTGCGGATGGGGCCTTGGGAGCAAACGGCGATGAGCGTCGCGGCGGTTACGCGGCAGCATTTTTTGGACGACGTGACCAACAGCGTGGGGCTGACGTTTCTCGGGCAGGGGATGAGTTGTTGCAAATGCCACGACCACAAGTTCGACCCGCTGCCGACGCGCGACTATTACCGCCTGCAAGCGGTGTTCGCCTCGACCGAGTTCGATGAAGCGCCGGCGAAGTTTTTGCCGGAAGAAAATACCAGCCAGTTCGACCGCCGCGCGAAAGAGGTCGCGGTGCTGGCCGACGCCAAGGATTGGATGGAGATTAAAGGCGACCGCCTCGATTCGGCGACGCGGCTGACCAAAAAGCGTGCCCGGTACATGGACTACGCCCGCGACCGGTTTTCGCCGAAGAGTTTCAGCGTGAAAAGCAGCAGCGGTCAGAAAGTGAACATTTTAACCGGCGGGGCGCTCGAATCGCCGGGCGAGCAAGTTAGCCCCGGCGTGCTCAGCGCCGTTCGCTTTAACGATGAAGGCGATATCGATCCGAAGTCTTGGCAAGTGACGGGCGCTCTCGACGGCCGCCGGCTGCAACTGGCGAAGTGGATTGCCCACCGCGACAACCCACTGACCGCCCGGGTGATCGTCAACCGCGTTTGGCAAATGCACTTCGGTACGGGGTTGGTGGCCACCCCTAGCAACTTCGGCAAGATGGGGTCCAAGCCGACACACCCAGAATTGCTCGACTGGCTGGCGACGTGGCTGGTCCGCAACGGTTGGTCGCTCAAGAAGTTGCACCGGCTAATTCTGACCAGCGAGACTTACGCCCAAGCCGCTTCGCATCCCGAGATCGACCGCCTGGCGCAGTTCGATCCCAACAACAAGCTGCTGGCCTATTTCCCGGCGCGACGTTTGACCGCCGAAGAAATTCGCGACGCGATGCTGGCGGTCTCCGGCGAACTGAACGACGAGGTGGGTGGCCCGCCTGTATACCCGCAGATCAATTGGGAAGTGGCGATGCAGCCGCGGCATATCATGGGGGGCGTCGCCCCGGCGTATCAGCCTTCGCCGGCCAAAGGCGACCGCGACCGCCGCTCGCTGTACGCCGCGGTGATTCGCACGCTGACCAACCCGATGCTGGAAGTCCTCAACCGCCCCGGCCCCGATCTATCTTGTGAACGCCGCGACGAAACCACCGTCACCCCGCAAGTGTTCGCGTTGTTCAACGGGCAAAGCGTTCACAATCGGGCGTTGGCCTTGGCGCAGCGGCTGGAAAAAGAGCGCGGCACGACCGACGAGCGGATCGATCGG
>CALBTA010000195.1 GCA_937967755.1 uncultured Planctomycetaceae bacterium
GCTGCGAACACGATCGCAACTGCGCGAAGTCGTGGAATCAGTTGCAAGGCAATCCACTACGCAGCATGGGCATGTCGCTGTTCGACTTGACACCGCGTTACAAGCCCGACTTGGACTTCGAGAAGAAAAAGCCGGGTGATGAAGCCAAGGCCCGCCGCGAAGGGTTGGCTATGAATGCCGAACGGACTTGGAAGAATTCCAAGGGTAAGCCGCTGGGTGTGTTGGACGGCGAGATCGTCGGGCTGGACGGTACCGACTGGGAAACCGAATGGGAAGAAGCAGCCGACGCCGCTGATGCCGCCGGGCGACGGCGACCGGAACGCCCGAAGATGTTGACCGGAAAGATGGTCAGCCGCATCGGCGGTTCGAGCGTGGTAATTGAAACGGATGATGAAGAGGAAGTGACGCTTTCGACCAACGACCTGAGCCTGGACGACAAGTACTGGCTGAACGGGCGGCCGTGGCGCGGGCGTCATGGAGAGCAACTGGCTTATGGCCGGATGGTTGACTACCAATGGGGACACGTTGTTGTCGAACAGACGGGCGGCGGGACAACCCGCGTGGCGGTTGATCGTTTGGGTCCCGACGAGCTTTGCTATGTGACTGCCTATTGGGGCGACGGGGTCGGGCTTCCTGATTACTGCCGCATCGAAGGGCAATACAAGGTGCGGAACTTCACGCTGCTTTCGTACCACTGGAAGGCGTCGGCCTTGTGCCACAAGCCGTTGTACTTCGAGGACGTGCAATTGGAGCGCTACGGGCATTCGCATGGCCCGCTGCTGCAACCGATTGTGTCGACGGCACACTTCTTTGGAAACATCGCAGTGCTGCCCTATCAAATGGGCATTCACCCACCGAACGAATGTATGTACGCGTTGGGCTACTACCGCCCGGGCAGCTGTGCCCCGTACATGGTCCCGCCGATCCCGCTGAGCCTACGCGGAGCGGCGTATCAGACCGGTGCCATTGCCGCGGGTGTGGCGATCTTTCCGTAGTGAATAGGTGGGACGGGTTACAAACCCGTCCTACAGCGAAGCAGGGAGCGATTGGCTCAACAGGCGGCAGGCTTCGGCTTGCCGCTTTGAGTTTCTTGTGCCCCGAAAGCACTAACCAAACTGGCAACCGCCGGTTCCACATTGCGGCAATCCACAGCCAGGCGCTGGTGCGGGCGAGTCGCAGCGCTGCATCTCGAGGCGGCTAGAAGACGAAGGCGACGCGATGACGCTGAGTTGACGATCTAGCTGGTCGCTGCCGCACGACGAGCAAGCCGGTTGCTCGTCACCGCGAACCAGCAACTCAACCAGTTGACCGCAGCCAGCGCAGGCGTATTCGTAAAGGGGCATGGCAACTAGCTGTTTCGGGGTGCGTTGTGGTTGGGTTCAAATTGCGTACGATGTTCCGTCAGCATTCATTCTAGGCAAGACGAGAACTCATGCGAAGGTCGCTATGGATCCGTTCACTTTGACCCGCAGTCAGGTTCGCGAAGTCGACCGGCGGGCGATTGAAGAGATTGGCATGAGCGGGCTGGTGTTGATGGAGAATGCCGGGCGCGGATGCGTCGACGTGCTGCGGGCTCTGCATGCCGAAGGCCCGGTTGCTATTGTGTGCGGCAAGGGGAACAACGCCGGCGACGGGTTCGTCATCGCCCGGCATTTGGACAACTTCGGCATCGAATCGCGGGTGCTGCTGGTCGGCGACGCGAGTGAATTGAGTGGTGATGCGGAAGCCAATTTCAAGATTCTGTCGGCCTGTAGCGTGACGGTTGTGGAACGTTTCGGAGACCTCGGCAAAGACGAAAGAGAGCAGCGATTGGAAGGAGCGAAGTGGATTGTCGATGCGTTGCTGGGCACGGGGGCAACCGGTTCGCCGCGAGCGCCGTACGATCAGTTAATTCGGCAACTCAACGGGCATCCGGCGACGCGGCTGGCCGTCGATTTGCCAAGCGGGCTTGATTGTGATTCAGGCGAAGCCTTCGACCCGACGTTTCGGGCCGATCACACCTGCACGTTTGTCGCACCCAAACCCGGGCTACTGGGCGATGCGGCGCAAAAGTTTGTCGGTACAATGCACCTGATTGACATTGGAGTTCCGTGCAGCATCGTAGACGATGTACGGAACACACCCTTAACAAATGGGCATTCGCCGGACAACCTATGATTGCAGTCATCACGTTGCTGGTCGCGTTGAGCTTAACGCTGGTCATCACCCGCGTTGCGACGGTCGCGTTGTCACTCACAGGTCTGTCGCGGCAGTCGGCTCAGTTTCAAGCCCGTTCGGCACTGACGGGCTGTGGCTTCACGACCAACGAATCGGAAGCGATGATGAAGCACCCGGTCCGGCGGCGGATCGTGATGTTGCTGATGATGTTGGGGAACGCCGGTATCGTGACGGTGATTGCCTCCTTGATGGCGTCAATGACCAGCAGCGCGGGCAGCAGTTGGCTAACTTGGATGCAGAACTTGGGCATCCTGGCGGGAGGTATTCTCACACTGCTGTTGATTGCGAATAGCCAATGGATTGACCGGCAGATGTCGCCGATTATTGAATGGGCACTTAAGACCTTTGGCAAGGTGCAAGCGTGCGATTATGCTGCTTTGTTCCGATTGGCCAACGGCTATGCCGTCAGCGAGATGCTTGTACGCGACGACGACTGGCTGGCCAATCGAACGTTGGTGGAGTTGAACTTGCCGGCCGAAGGAGTGCTGGTGCTGGGCATTCAACGCGCGGGCGAAGACTACTTGGGCGCGCCGACAGGGCAATCAGAAATACGCGCGGGCGACACGTTGATTCTATACGGGCTGATCGGTCGGCTCGATGAACTGGACGCCCGCAAAGCAAACCGCGCGGGTGCCGCCGCCCGCATGGCCGCGGTCAAAGAACAGAAACAAGTTGTCCAAGGTCAAGCCTCGCCGGAACAGCCCGAAAAAGAACCGGGCGAGGCCGCGTAGGATAAGAAATTGAGCAAGAAGAAACAGCAACCACCGCCGCGGCGTCAACTACCGCACATCGGCTGGCGGGAGTGGATCGCCTTTCCCGATTTGGGTATCAAAGCGGTAAAGGCCAAAATCGACACCGGTGCCCGGACATCATCGATTCACGCGTTGCATATCAAACCGTTTGAACGCGATGGCCAGCAATGGGTCAAGTTTCAAGTCCACCCCATTCAGCGTGATTCCAAGACCACCGTAGACATCGAGGCCCCACTGCTGGAGTACCGCCGCGTGACCAGTTCCACCGGCCACGCTTCGCTGCGACCTGTCATCTTGGCGATGGCAAAGCTGTTTGATATTCAGTGGACCATCGAATTGACGTTGACAAGCCGCGATGAAATGGGGTTTCGTATGCTCCTCGGGCGAGAGGCGTTTCGGGACCGCTTCTTGATTGACGCCGGGCGGTCGTACCTGGCGGGTCGGCGGAAGACGAAGCGTAAGAGCAAGAAGCCCGCTAAGTAACCCGCCCACGCGGGCCGCTCACGCAGACAACGGACTAGTCAGTCTCCACAATTTCACATTCGCAACTCATGAAGATCGCAATACTCTCTCGAAAGTCGTCGCTTTACTCCACCAGCCGCTTGAAAGAAGCGGGTGAGGCCCGCGGGCATACAGTGCACGTGGTTGACTATCTACGCTGCTATATGGACATCACGTCGCATCGCCCGAAAGTGATCTTTCGCGGTCAGCCGTTGGAAGATTTCGATGCGGTAATTCCGCGCATCGGTGCGACGCAAACGTTTTACGGTACGGCAGTCGTACGGCAGTTTGAAATGATC
>CALBTA010000196.1 GCA_937967755.1 uncultured Planctomycetaceae bacterium
CACGATGAGCGGAAGGTTCGCATTTGCAATGTGCTAGCACGATTTGCCGTTGTTTGCACGGCGAACAGAAAACTTTTCCCGGTGCAAAAACACTCGATCAAGGCTGCCAGGTTATTTTTTCCACTGAGGGTGCTTCGGCCCGCCGCCAAGGTAGGGAAACTTATCGAAGTCGACACCGCCGACGATGCGCGGGTCTCCGGTCGCGCGCAGTTCATCCATTAATTGCTGCTTGAGTTTCTTTAAGACCTGCGCATACGCCGGATCGTCTGCCACGTTGTTGAGCTGCTCGGGGTCTTTGGATAGATCGAACAGCTCATCCGCCGGGCGCTTGGCGAATGAAAGATCGTACATCTTCCGGTGCGTGTCATCCTTGTCTTTGTTTTCCACGATGTAGGTCTTCGTCGGGCCGTTGTCGGTATCACCCAGCCATGTGCCGGGAATGGCCGCATTTTTGTAGTCGGGCGTACCGTTGGGCCAGCGGTCAGGTTCGATGTTCCAAATGTAAAAGTAATCGTGCGTGCGAATCCCACGGCCCGGGTACCCGCCCATGTCGGGTTTTACCTGACTGGGAACATGGCGTTCCTTGCCGACCAGCACATGCATTCGCGGCTTGCGCTCTTCGTTGAGTAAGATCGGCATTAGGCTGTTGCCGGTCATGTCTCCGGGAATCTCTTCACCGGCGGCTTGCATGAATGTCGGCGCCAAATCGCACAGCGAGACGAACTCCTTGGTCTGCTGACCGGCTTTCACTTTTTCTGGCCAGCGCACGGCCAGGGCGACCCGCGTTCCGCTGTCGTACAGGTTGCTCTTCGAACGCGGGAACGGCATGCCATGATCGCCGGTCATGGCGATGATGGTGTTGTCAAGTTCGCCGATCGCTTCCAGTGATTTCATCGCGCTGCCGACGAGCGCATCGAACCGTTGCACTTCAAAATAGTAATCCGCGATATCGCCGCGCACCTCGGGGGAATCGGGAAAGAACCCCGGCACCTCGACCTTCGACAGGTCCATGCCGCTGGCTTCGCCCGCTCCTTTCTTGAATGGGCGGTGCGGGTCGCTGGTGCCCAGCCAGTAGCAAAACGGTTTCGACTTGTCACGTGCGTTCAGAAATTCACCGAAATTCTTATACCGCTTGCCAGCGAGTTGCCGGCCGCCTGTTTCCGTTCTTCCCGGGCCCCACGCCTTGCCCGAAGTGCCAACAACATACCCGGCCTCTTGCAGCAGATCAGGGTAGGTGTCGAACTTATCGGGAAAGACACTCCACAAGTTGCCTGCCCCTTCCAGCCGCCAATGCCATTGACCCGTTAGGATCGCCCCGCGCGACGGGGTGCAAGAAGGCGACGAGACGTAGGCATGATGAAATAGCATGCCTTCTTCCGCCAGGCGATCGAAATTCGGCGTCTTCACCACCGCATCGCCGTAAGCGCCGGCGTGCGGCCAACCCCAATCGTCGGCAATGGCGAAGAGAATGTTCGGGCGAGCATCATCGGCCGCGGCGACAGAGACTGCGAACGACAGAAGATGAAACAGCAAGAGAGAGTTACAGATCGTGCGAATCATGTTGATCAATTCTCAAGACGGAAAACAATTGTTTGAAGGAAACAAATCGAACAGAAGATCGCTAAGGTCGCAAAGGAATGAAAAGGTGTAGGAATTGTGAATTCGCTTCGCGGAATCATTTTCCTCACTTCGCGCCCTCGGCGACCTTCTGTTCAAGAGTCATCTCGAACTTCTGTGTGGTTCACTTCACTTCCCAATCCGGTAAACCGCCGACCGCGTTCGCAAGATCAGCGAATCTTTGTAAACCGCGGGCGATGCCATGAAGCCGTCGTCCAGTTGGTTCTCGGCCAGCAGTTCGAACTTGCGGCCGACTTTGACCACGGGTACTTTGCCGGTCTTGCTGAACAGGTAAATTCGGTCACCCGCCAGCAGCGGCGAGGCGTCGAAGTCGCCCTTGAATCGCTGCGAATAGATGATCTCGCCCGTTTCCGGTTCCACGCAAGTGAACACGCCATCGTCCTTTAGCATGAACAGCATCCCATCGGTCAGGATGAGTGACGGTTTTTTTGGCACGTGCCGTTTGCTGTCCTAGGCGATCTTGTCGGTGATCTCGCCGGTGCCTTCGGGCGGAACCGCGACCATCGCCCCGTGGCCATTGGTGATGAAGACCAGCCCGTGCCCGTAAACCGGCCGGGCCGCGGCGTTCATGCCGTGGTGATCGGCAATCCAGAAACGCTTGCCAGTCTCAGGATCGAGCGATTCGGTCGACCCGGCCGAAGGGCAGATCAGTTGTCGGCGGCCGGCGTGCGTGATGATGGCGGGCGTGCCGTAACCCTTCTTCCAATCTTCGTTATCGCCGTTGGGGTACTTGATCACTCGATCGTGCTTCCACAGCGTCTTGCCGTTGTTCTTGTCCAGGGCAACAACGTACTGCACATCCGCCCCGTCGAAAATTGTAATCAGCTTGTCGCCGTCGAGAATCGGCGAACTGGCCGGGCCGCGGAAGTGGTCGCACTCCAAATCTTGCCGCGTCCACAGCACCTCGAACGTCTTCGTGTCGACGCACGCAGTTCCGTGGGCACCGAAGCTGCAATAGATGCGCCCTTCTTCAATCGCCGGAGTCGGCGAGGCGTAGCTGTTATAGTCGATGCAAAATTGCGGTTTCTCAACTTCGAACAGCAACAATTCCTTGACTTGCTTTCCCGATTCAGCATCCAGGCAAACGGCAAACAGCTTGTGGCCATCGGCGAAGGCGTTAGTCACCCAAACCTGATCGCCCCAGACCACCGGCGACGACCAGGCTTTCCCGTCAACCGGCGTTTTCCAAACCACGTTTTCCTTCTCGCTGAACTTGATCGGCGGGTCGGCCGTTGTTTTGCCATCGGCCGTTGGCCCACGAAATTCAGGCCAGTTTTCCGCACTGGCAACTGAAGTACACGCAGCCAGCATTAACAGGGAGAGAAAGTTTCGAATCATGGCGGGTCTCAGCAGGAAGGAAGCAGAGGTGATTTTAGGGGACGTGCATTATAGATGCTCGCAGCGGGGAAAACAAAGTATCGCAATCAGTCGAACTTGCTCTAGGACAACCGGCGGCCGGGGTGTTCATGCCGCAATAATACTACGATGCAAGCGAAGCTCAGTCACTCCTAACCCAACAGCAGTTTAATATGCACGTCGCCGTCACCGGATCGACCGGACTTGTGGGATCCCATCTGATCCCACAATTAGAAACACAGCAACATCAAGTCAGCCGGATGGTTCGGAACGAGCCGACGGGCGAGGGCCAAATACGCTGGGATCCTTCCGGTGAGCTGACCGACACCGCCGCGCTGAACGGCATCGACGGCGTCGTTCACCTCGCGGGTGAAAACATCTCTGGCGGGCGTTGGACGGATAAAATGAAGCAGCGGATTCGCGATAGCCGGGTCGTCGGCACCAAAACGCTGTGCGAAGACCTGGCGGCGCTTTCGGAAAATCCGAGAGTGCTGGTTTGTGCGTCAGCCATCGGCTACTACATTCATGGCGGCGATCAAATTCTGGACGAAACCAGCCCGGCGGGCGAAGGGTTTCTCTCGGAGGTTGTGCAGGAGTGGGAAGCGGCGACGCAGCCCGCCAGCGACGCGGGCATTCGCGTGGTGAATTTGCGAATCGGTGTCATCCTCAGCCCGGAAGGAGGGGCGCTCGAGAAAATGCTCACGCCCTTCAAGATGGGCGTCGGCGGGCGCGTGGGCAGCGGACAACAATATTGGAGTTGGGTCGCGCTCGACGACGTCATCGGAGCGATACTTCACGCGTTGAACAACGATGCGCTCAACGGTCCCGCCAATGCCACGTCGCCCAACCCGGTCACCAACTTGGAATTCACCAAGACGCTGGGCAAAGTCCTCAAGCGGCCAACGATCTTCCCGATGCCAGCATTCGCTGCCCGTTTAGCGTTGGGTCAGATGGCCGACGAATTGCTGCTTTCCAGCCAACGCATTCATCCGGTGAAGCTGCAGGAACATGGGTATGAGTTTGAGTACCCAGATTTGGAGAATGCCCTGCGGCATCGGTTGCAGAAGTAAGACTCCGCTGATTGTCGTCCTTCGCTCCGCGGAGGACCGCTTTTCGCGGAGCGAAAAGCGACTATCGGTTTTCTACAAGAACTCTGGCCAAATTGAATCGCTGACCAGCAATCCGTCGCGCGTTAGGCGTAGCCGGCCATCGTGGATCTCCAGCAACCCCATTGCTACAAACCGCTCCATAGCCGGGCCAACCAATTTTGTGATTTCAAACCCGGTTTCGCGTTGAAACTCTGCAAGCGAAACCCCTTCCAGCCGGCGCAGCCCAAAAACAAGCCGCTCGCGCGCGGCGTCTTCGGGTGCAAGGGTCTCGCTTTCGGCAACGGGTGATTGCCCGTTGGCGATGCGCTGCAAGTACTTCGTCACGCTACGGTGATTCGTCTCCCGCCGCCCATTGATGAACCTCGCAGCCCCCGGCCCGAATGCCAGGTACGGCCGCCCCGTCCAATAGACTTCGTTGTGCCGGCTGTGCCTGCCAGGCAGCGCGAAGTTGGATATTTCGTAGTGTTCGAAGCCAGCGCTGGCCAGCGTTTCGATTGCGGCCTCATACATTTCCCGTTGCATTTCGTCGGGCGATTCGATCAAGTTCCCACTCTGCAATCGCCCGTAAAACGTCGTTCCTCTTTCGAAGGTCAACCCGTAAGTCGAAACATGGTTCGGGCCAACGGCCAGCGCCGCGTCAAGGTCGCGCCGCCAATCATCCAGCGTTTGCCCCGGCACGGCGAAGATCAGATCGATGGCCACCGAATCGATGCCGCAGTCACGAGCCATCTGCACCGACTGGGCGATGTCTTCGCCGCGATGATCTCGTTCCAACAGCTTCAAGTGTTCATCGCGAAACGACTGCGCGCCCAAACTGATGCGGTTCACGCCCAGCGCCGCCAGCATTCGCAGCTTCTCGATCGAAACATCGGCCGGGTTCGCTTCGACGGTAATCTCACCATCACCCGCCGGGCGGCAGCGCTCTGCGACCGAACGAAACAAACGCCGAAATTGCTCGCCCGAAAGCTGCGTCGGCGTGCCGCCGCCGAAGTACAACGTATCGACTTCATGCACTTTCGAGAGCAGCGCAAGCTCACGCTCAACCGCCTGCAAAAACTCGTCAATCAGATCGCCCCGCCCCGCGACGACCGTAAAGTTGCAATACCCACAGTGATGAGCGCAAAACGGCACGTGGACATAGGCGCTGCGAGGTTCCATCTACGGTGGTTCCGCCAGCGTCCAGAGTTTCACACCCGCCAGATTGTTGACGACGCCGTCGGTGTACAGCAACCGGCGATGGTCGTGGCTGAACGCCGCCACGCCGGATCGCGGCACGCTGTATTTGTTGACTAACTTTCCACTGTGTAAATTCCACAGGAACACTTCCCGGGCGTTTTGCACCACCACGTGCGACGCTTCCGGCAAGCCGAAACCGGAGTTGCGTGAGCCAATGTCGGCTC
>CALBTA010000197.1 GCA_937967755.1 uncultured Planctomycetaceae bacterium
CAGCTGGACCGGCTTGGACGACGAGACCACCGACCAAATCGACGCCGCTGCCTACGCGGTCATCGCCGCATCGCGAGCGGCGGGTCAAAGCGTTAAGATTGGACCGGTGGTGATTGGTAGGAGGACGGGTTTGTAACCCGTCGATGAACGAATGCCAAACAAGTACGACGGGTTTCCAACCCGTCGTAAAGGGCCGAAGGCCCGGCGGATATGTCACGGAGGACGAAACCAATGCGATGGGAAATCCCAAACCATTATGCCACAAGACAAGAATGTTCCGTTCACGGTGGCTAGAAGCCCCCGCTACTAACGACAAATGAACTCACCCGACGACAACACGCATTCCGCCGCGCACGAGCATAACCGGCGCGCGTGGGATGCGCGGGTTCGGGGTGGGAAAACTTTTGCCAGGGCCATTGATGATGAACAATTTGAAGAGGCGCTCTCCGACGTTGACTTGCGTGGCCGGAAGCTGTTGTGCCTGGCAGCCGGCGGCGGGCGGCAAAGTGTGATCTATGCCGCCAGCGGAGCGGAGCTCACGGTTGTCGATATCAGCGGGGCGATGCTCCAGTTGGATCGCGAAGCGGCTCGCGAGCGCGGTCTGAACATCCGTACCATCGAAGCATCGATGGATCACCTACCGATGCTGCGCGACAGCGAGTTCGACATTGTCGTACAGCCGGTTAGCAGTTGCTACATTCCGAATCTACAACCGATGTACGCCGAGGTCGCCCGCATCACGCAGCCCGGCGGCCTGTACATCAGCCAACATAAACAACCGACGAGCCTGCAGGCAGCGGTCAAGCGTGGAGTCATCGGTTGAGTGCGAGAACTACCGTACTAGCGCGAAGGCCCAGCGCCGCCGGTTGCGGGCAGCCGGCACCGGGAAGAAGGCACGCTGGAATATTTGCACCGTTGGGAAGAATTGATCGGCCAGATGTGCCGGGCCGGTTTCGGGATCGAAGATTTGTTCGAGCCACCGCATGCGGACGACGCAGCACGCGCTGGGACATTCGCCCATCGCAGTAAGTTTGTCGCACCGTATGTTCGGATTCGGGCACGGCGGGTTGTCAGGGGCGAAGCAGCGCAGCGAGTTTGGGTTCCGAAAGAATGACAGGGTTATCACAGGGTAAACACCGACAGACTAACGAGTTACAATGAGAAACGTATCGCAAAACGAACGCATGCATTTTCCTGCGGACGCGGCAATCATCAGCGTGATGGGCGCTGAATCGGCGCGTCCTGCGGAAAACGGCTAAACGTTATCTGAACACCGAAAACCGAACACTGAAAACCGAAAACCAAATGCATACCCTTTTCGCCAATACGGGCGTTCAGATTGTTTGCGTGCCGCTGCCGTCGGGGCGCCGGTTTACTTCCGCGCAGATCGGGTATGGGTGGCAGTATTGCAAGTGCCAACAGCCGGGCGAAGAAGATGCCGAGGCGAAGACGGTTAACTATCCATATATTCAGTGGCAGATGATTCAGTCGCACGTCAGCAAATTGTACCTGGCTATTGACACGACGCTCGGCGACCCGGAAGTTGGCTTCTTTTGCGACCCCAGCTCATTGGCGGGCGATTTTTTCATCCACCTGGAAGAGATCATTGATTTAACTGGCCAACCGCTGCAAGGGATGCCGGCGATTGACGTTTGCATTCGGGCCGCCACGGCGACCGCGGGCGAAGCGAAGCCGGTCCACCTGGTGGTTGATTTCGGTAACAGCCGGACCGGTGCGCTGTTGGTGGAGATGAGCGGAGAAGTGACGCAAGCGGCTGAGATGTTGCCGTTTGAATTGTTGAACCGCTACACGCTCGACACGTTTGATGAACAGGGCGAAGCTGTCAGCCGGCCCGCGGCCCGGTGGTTCAGCTCGAAAACGCGGTGGTGCAACGCCCCGTACCAACTGCCGCGCGAGATGGCCAAGAGCGAATACTACCGCGATACGGTCAAAGGCATTCTTGGCAAAAAGCAAGTGACCAAAGAACGGCAAGTCACGGTTCGGCCAAATTTGTTCGACGACTTTTCGATGATCCGCATGGGCCGCGAGGCGGATGATGTCACGCAGATCATGCACGCCAAGGGCGATTTTCGCATTGGCGTCAGTTCGCCGAAGCGTTACATGTGGGCTGATGATGAAGCCTGGCTCGAGGGGGCGTTTTGGTACATGGCCGATCCGCACGACCGCATCGGCACCGGCACTTTCGCCGCGAAGTTGCAGGGCACGCTGCTGAAGTATTTGCACGAAGATGATCGCGACTTCCTGCTGAACGACAAAGACCCCACGGAAGAAATGTATGCCAGCGAAGTGCCCGTCAAACCGCGACACGCCCCGCGCAGCTTAATGGTCACGGCAATCTACGAACTGCTTTGCCAGGCGTATACGTATGTTAATGCCACGGCTTACCGCACCCGCACGACCGACCCGGCCCGCAGCCGCGAAATTCGCAGCCTGACGATGACCTTTCCCTCGGGCATGTTTCAGCCGGAACGCGAACGCTTCCAAAAGCAATGCGAAAAGGCAATCAGCATCTTTTCGCGAACACTGGGCAAGACGCAAAGCACGCCGCCGAAGCTGACATTATCGATCGACGAAGCGAGCGCCGTTCACTTAACCTACATCTGGAGCGAGTTGCGGATGCTGGGCCAAGACCCGCGGTTGTGGTTCGCCACCATCGGGCGAAGTTTGGAGAAGGCGAAGGTCGCCGTGCCCGATGAGTTGGAAGAAACGGAAACGCCGGGCGAGGAAATCGGCGCGATGCCCGCGGGGCGTCGCCGGACCCGAAACCGAATTCGCCGGCCCGGCGCAAGCGGCGGCGGCGCGGCGACGATGGAAGACGATGGCGACAACCGCGGGCGCGAGATGCGGATCGCCTGCATCGATATCGGCGGCGGCACCACCGACATGATGATCGCCAAATACGTTTTTCAGCCGGGTATCGACGATGCGATTCAAGGCCAGGTGCTGCACCAAGACGGCATCAGCATCGCGGGCGACCAGTTGGTCAAGCGGCTGCTCGAACGGGTGATCGTTCCCAAATTCGCCGACGCCATCGGGCTGGAAGAAGAAGACACGTTGCTGCTTTTCGGGCCGGAGGTTCCCAAGAACCGCGGCTTCTCGTCGCACCGCATCGATTGGATCAACCGCCTGCTCGTTCCGTTGGCAGAACAATATTTGGAACACGCGGTGCTGGGCATTGATGAGGAAGAAATCACGCACACCGACCCTGAGGTCATCGATCCGGCGGTGCTCGAATCGCTGGAACAGATTTGCAACAAGCTTCGCGGAGCGGGTTATTACAACGTGCACCAGGAGTTGGGCCTGACGTACAACAAGGATGAGTTCGAAGACGTCGTAGACGAGGTGATCAACGAATTGCTGTACGGATATTGCAGCCGCATCACCGACCACAAGGCCGACGTGATTTTGCTGGCCGGGCAACCTTCGAAGTTAGGGTACATCCAACACCTTGTGGA
>CALBTA010000198.1 GCA_937967755.1 uncultured Planctomycetaceae bacterium
CCTGCGGCAGAGGGTACAGCGCCCAATCGGTCCACAAGCTGGCAGCTAGGGACTACGCTTACGTAGCGGCAAGCTGCCAGCTTGCCCGCTAAAACGTTCACAACATGCAGACAGTCTGGCGGCGTGCTTCAATTCGCCGTTCGTGAAAAACGCGTACCATTCTACAAGCTGGCCGCTTGGGACTACGTCACTGCTGCAGTGCATACAGCAATACGTTCATTCCGATTTTCGCGGCGTCGCGGCGGTCGTAGCCTTTGCATTCCAGCGATGGGCTGTTTTCCAGCGCACAACTCAGGTCGTAGGGCGAGAAAACAATCGCCAGGCGGCCGTCAATCTCCAAGCCTTGCAACGTTGGGGCGACGCGGTAAACCTTCGCCTTCAGCGGATCGCCGTCGCTGCGGAAGGCCGGGTCGCGCAGTGTTACCTTCGTGACGTCGTAACCGCGAAACTCCTGCGTGAACATCGGGTGGCTGGCCGGGATGTCTTGCAGTTTCGCGTCGCGAAAGATGCTGGCCATCTCGCGCCGAAAGGCCTCGGCAAATTGCTCGTTGGCACAAATCGCATCGGCAAACAGAAAGCCGCCGCGCTCGACGAACTGCCGCAACTGGTTTCGCTCTGACTCGGTCAACCGGAACGAACGCCGGCCATGCATGAAGGCGATCGGGTAATCGAACAGCGCATCGTCGGCGATTCCGATCAACCGTCGCTCGCTGCTGGCGGGAAGCCCAACTTCCTCGCGGGCAACCGATAGCAGATTCGACAGCGCGCTGGGGGCATCGTCACTGCCGCCGCTGTGGCGCAGCTTGGCGACGTACAGCGTGTTGCGGGTCGCCAGATCTCGCTCACGGTTGCCGCCCACCACGTTGGGAACGTCCAACTTGTCTCGCAGTTCCCGCCCGGTGGCATAGGCCAGAACGTTCGCCCCGATCGCCAGCGAACGGTCGATGCGCTGTTGCACTTTCACCGGGTACTCGTCCTTCGACCGCGCCGACCCCAGTTCCCAATAACAGGAAAGGCTCTTGGGGCAATAGACGACGCTTGTGCGGCAGCAACTGTTCAATCCTTCCAGCGGTGTTTCTTCCGGGTTGGGAATCACCTTCGACTGCGCGAACCAAATCGGGTGATCGGGCGGCAGCGGGCGCAGCTGGCTATCGGGGAACAGTTCTTTCATCAGCGCGCGGAAGTCGCGGTCGAACCCGCCGCCGTCGCAGGCCGCTTCGGCGAAGATGAACCCGCCGGCGTCTACGTAGGCGCGCAGCGCCTCGATCTCCTTGCGCGACAGCTTCAATGAATCGCGACCGCTGAGGAACAGCACCGGCGATTGCAGCAAGTCTTCCGCGCTGGCGGCGCGGCTTTCGATCGTCTGCCAGGTCAGGTCTCGCCCCCAAGCCCGTTCCACATGGCGAGTCAGATTGCCGACAGAACCGCGGTGATAGTTCCAATCGTCACCCGGTTCCCGCTGGACCTTCGCCATGACGACAGGGCGGCGGCCTTTCGAGAGGAAGAGCAGCGATAGACTGGTCGCGACGAGCGGTTTGTTCTCGGCGTGGCCTGTGCCGGTCCAACTGCCCGAAAGCTTGTCTTGCCCGGCACGAACCAACCGCTCGGCACCCATGCGGTACCAATCGAACGGTTCACCGGTGCTTGGCACGAAGAACCTTTGCCCTGTCAAGCGACCAACTCTCTCGACACCGTACAGATAATACAGCAGCCACATTTTGCTGCGGGCTTCGCGGCCGCTGAAGCCGGATGGGTTGGAGTGTACCGAAAAGTTACGTCCCATCCAGGCATTTGCTTTGGCCAGCGCGATGGCGGCTTCATCTTCATCGTCGCCGGCGGCGCAACAGCGGACCCGCTCGCCTTCGACGACCGCATCGCCGCTGTGCAGCTTGCCATCGCAAATCACCAGCGAAGCCATGCCGGCGCAGGTCATGCTGCCGGTCGTGGGCTGGCCTTCGAAATAACCCCACCCGCCGCTGTCGTTCTGCGTTCGCAACCAGTAGGCACGCGACAGCCGCCAGACATCTTCACGAATCTCAACGCCGGTCCGCTGCGCTTCGTGCAATGCCAAGAGCGCGAACTGCGTGTTGGAGTTGTCGCCGTTGCCTTGGCTGTTGCTGTAGGCCCAGGTCCCTTTCTTGTCGCCTGCTTTGATCTGAATGCTGGCGAGGTATTCGGCGTTGCGGCGGATGAGGGCCTTATCTTTGTTCCGCGGCGAAGGGTCGGCGGCCACCATCGCCATCGTGGCGAGCGACGTGGCGTAAACCATCTTCGGCTTGCCAAGCGACCTTAGGTAGCCAAGCGCCTTCTGAATGGATTCGTCTTCAGGATCGACACCTGAGTTCAACAAAGCCAACGTGCAGAGCGCCGTAACGCCGCCCGGCTGCCCAGCATGCTCCGCCCAATTTCCTTTGACCTTGTTCTGTTTGCTCTTGATGTACTCAACCCCCCGGGCGATCGACGTGCGCACTTCCTCGGAAGTGATCGGGGCATCGTCAGCGCGCGCCGAAGGTGTGGGCGCCACGACGAGCAGTAGGGCAAACAGTAAAGCGGCTGAAAAGGGTCGCATGGTTACGTTGGTTCGAATTGGATTGCGAGTTGTTCCTCCTCTATTGTACGTTTTTGAAGGGGAGGAATGTGCGCGAATTGGAATCCGTCCTCCTTTATCGGTCCATTTCGGTCAATTAGAATGGTGCTTTTCCCAATCCGCCCACCTGTTTCGGAGCCTCAGCCATGCGACTTCCCATCACCGCCTTGCTCGCCGTCGTTACGCTACTTTCAGCTTCTGTTGCCACCGCCGATGAGTGGATCAGCCTGTTCGACGGCAAAACGTTCGAAGGTTGGAAGGCGAGCGAGAATACCGAGAGTTGGAAGATCGAAGATGGGGCATTCGTCTGCAAAGGGCCGCGGAGCCACCTGTTCTATTCCGGGAAGGAAGCGCCGTTTGTCAATTTCCACTTCAAATGCGAAGTGATGACCAAGCCAGGCGCGAACGCCGGCATCTATTTCCACACCAAGTACCAAGATACCGGCTGGCCCAAGCATGGCTACGAAGCGCAAGTGAACGCTACGCACGGCGACCCGAAGAAAACCGGCAGCCTTTACGCCGTGCAGAACGTTGACAAAGCGAACCACGAAGACAACGAGTGGTACACCGAAGAGATCATCGTCAACGGCCGTAACATCAAGATCATCGTCAATGGCGAAACAGTGGTCGACTTCACCGAAGAGGAAGACCGCCTGGCAGGCGAGCAGTTCACGCGCATCCTCAGCAAAGAAGGCGGCACATTCGCCTTCCAAGCCCACGACCCCAAAAGCGAAGTCCACTTCCGCAAGGTGATGGTGAAGAAGTTGCCGTAACCGTAGGGCGGGTTGCCTACCCGCCCGAGTGGTTTTTTCTTCAAGCGGGTACACAACCCGCTCTACGGTTCGAGAGCGGATACACAATCCGCTCTACTGGCCCGGTTCGGCAATGCGCACATTCTTAAACCAAAACTGCCCGCCGCCGGGGACTTCGGCTTGCAGGCAGATGTAGCCTTCGGCGTCTTCGATGCCGTCGGCTTCGTAGGCATCTTCGCCGTTGATTTTCATCGCCACTTTGCTGCCGATCACCGAGAGCTGGAACTTGTTCCACTCGCCCGGCTTGATCAGCCCGTTGCTGGTCGCCCCCTTCACTCCGCCGACGTTCCCCTCCTGTCCTTGCAGCAGGTTGGCCTGGTAACGCTTGGGCCAAGGGCGCTTGCCTTCGGGCAATTCGCAGCGGAAGTAGATGCCCGAGTCGTACTTGTTCTCGCGCTCGGCCTTCCACTCAAGTTCCAGCACAAAATCGCCGTAGCGCTTGTTCGTATGCACCACGCCGTTGCCAGCTTTCAGGAAGATCGTCCCGTCATCCACTTCCGCCTCACAGCCGACGACCGTCCACCCGTCAAGGGTCTTGCCGTTGAAGAGCGGTTGGAACTCTAACTCGTCGGCCGCTGAGGTGTTGAAAAGTACGACCGATACGAAGGCGAGAACGAGCATCTTGGCAAGTGACTTGAGCATCGTTGAATCCTTGTCGAAAGGCGGGATTGAAACAGGAACAGCCAACCTTGTCGCACACCAGCGCGAAGATTGCAACGTCCCCAAGAATAGCCCGGGAGTCTTTTTCGCCGGATTGATCGTTTTCTCCGCCCGGCGTGTGATGCGAAAAAGACTCCCCTCCCCGTATGCCTATTCTTGCAAACCCGTTTTGCAAGCCGGAGAATAGGCGGATTCGATCTATTCCACCCGCGCTGACCCGGGGCGCTGCATGCTGGCTAAACTGAACACGTTTTCGCTGTTGGGCATTGATGCGTTGCCGGTGGAGGTGGAGGTCGATGTTTCGCCGCGGGCTTCGCCGAAGACGATTCTGGTCGGCTTGCCCGAAGCGGCGGTGAAAGAAAGCACGCACCGGATCGAGCGGGCGATTGCCAACAGCGGCTTCCAACGCCCGCAGGACCGCGTGGTGATCAACCTCGCCCCGGCGGAACTTCCCAAGCAAGCGGCCTCGTTCGATCTGCCGATCTGCCTGGGCATTCTGGCGGGCAGTGGGCAATTGATCAGCGAGTTGTTCGATCGCTATGCGGTGGTGGGTGAGCTTTCGCTCGAAGGCAAGATGCGTTCGGTCAAAGGGGCCTTGTCGATGGCGATGGCCGCGGCCAAACAAGAAGGCCTGCGCGGCATCGTCATGCCGGCGCAGAATGCGGCCGAGGCGGCTGTCGTGGAAGACATCGAGGTGATCGCAGTCAGTAGTTTGTCGCAGGCGGTCGGATTTTTCGCGGGCGAGTTGGACATCGAACCAACGCCCGGCCGCGTGGCGGAACTGTTCGACCGGCTGTCGAAGTACGACGAAGATTTCGCCGACTTTCGCGGGCAATAGATGGCCAAACGGGCCATGACTGTTGCCGCCGCCGGGAACCACAACATCCTGATGGTCGGCCCGCCCGGTTCGGGCAAGACGATGTTGGCGAAGCGCGTGCCGACCGTTCTTCCACCGTTGACCAGCAGCGAATCGATTGAGACGACGCGGATCTACTCGGCGATGGGGCGACTGGAAGAGAACGAGCCGCTGCTGGCAAAGCGGCCGTACCGTTCGCCGCACCACACCATCAGCAACGCCGGGCTGGTCGGCGGCGGTTCCGTTCCAACGCCCGGCGAGATCAGCCTTTCGCACCACGGTGTTTTGTTCCTGGATGAATTGCCGGAATTCAATCGCACCACGCTGGAAGTGCTGCGGCAACCGCTGGAAGACGGCACCGTGACCATCAGCCGCGCCCTCAACAGCACCACCTTTCCCGCGGATTTCATGCTCATCGCCGCGCTGAACCCGTGCCCTTGCGGATATCGGAATGACCCGCGCCGCGAATGCAACTGCAGCGTGCCGCAGATCGAACGGTACATGGCCAAAATTTCAGGTCCGCTGCTCGACCGTATCGACATTCACATCGAAGTCCCCGCGGTGCCGTTTAAGGAACTCAGCGGAAGCGAGTTGGGAACCAGTTCCACCGACATGCGTGAACAGGTGATGGTCGCCCGGAAGCGGCAGGCTGCGCGTTTCGCATCGTCCGTAGGACGGGTTTCCAACCCGTCCACTGAATCGGGCGAAGCCGCAAGCGGCGAACTGGATTCCGCACTCCGCACTCCGCAGTCCGCACTAGCTTCCGCGCGCTACAACGCACAAATGTCCACGCGGCAAATCTGTGAGTTCTGCAAGCTCAACGAACCTTGCTTCAATATGCTCAAGTCCGCCGTCAACGAAATGGGCCTTTCCGCCCGGGCGCACGACAAGGTGCTGCGAACCGCCCGCACCATCGCCGACCTCGACGACAGCGATACGATTGAGACGCACCACATCAGCGAAGCCATCAACTACCGCATGCTGGATCGGCAGATGTGGACTTAGCCCCATAACCCTTCACGCCCGCTTCAGGAAATTCGCGCCATGCCCGCCTATCACGTTGAGCGTTCGATACGCATTGATGCCGCCGAGCCGGCCGTTCGCCCCGCCATCGAAGATTTCCGCCAGTGGCCAACCTGGTCGCCGTGGCTGTGCATGGAGCCGGATGCGAAGATGACCTATCACGGCAAAGCGGGCGAGACTGGCCATGGTTACGACTGGGATGGCGACCTGGTCGGGGCGGGCGGTATGCGGCTGGCTTCCAACGAAGGCAACCAATTGAAGATGGATTTGAATTTCCTCCGGCCATTCAAGTCCAACGCCGATGTGCAATTTGAAGTCAAACCGGTCGGCGACAATCAAACCGAAGTGACCTGGCACTTGGATGGCAAGATGCCATTCTTTCTGTTCTGGATGACCGGCACGATGAAGACGATGATCGGCATGGACTACGCCCGTGGGCTGAAGATGCTGAAGGAGTATGTTGAAACAGGTAAAGTGCTTTCGAAGACTGAGATCGCGGGCATTGTGGACGTGCCCCAGATGCACTATGTCGGTGTCAGCGACCAGTGCACGATAGACGAGATCGGCGAATCGATGCAGCGGACCTTGCCGGCCGCCCACAAGTTCGCGACCGAAAGTGAATCGGCCATCGCCGGTCCGCCTGGCGCGTTGTGGGATGAAGTCGACCTGAAGACCCAAGCATTCAAGTACACTGCGATCGTGCCGGTCGAATCAAGCCAAGACATCGCCGGTGCGCAGACCGGAACGATCGCCCCGTGCAAAGCCATCAAAGTGACCCACACCGGTTCCTATCAAAACGTCGGCAATGCGTGGTCCACGGTGATGGCCTATCAACGTTACAAAAAGCTGAAGCCGCTCAAGTCGCAATGCGGCTTTGAGCTATACGTCAACGACCCCTGCGAAACCGCCGAAGCCGACCTGCTGACGGAAATCTACCTACCGATCCGCGGGTGACCGTCGGCCTTTCCCCGAAATTTTTACGCCATGCTTACTGCAATGCCTTCCAAGAGAAACCGCGATGCCTATTTGCTTCGCGCACCGGCCCTCTTCGCAACGTTTGCTCTGATTTGCACATGCTTTGGCGCACGGGTGCAAGCGGAACAGATTGAGCCAACTCGTGACGGCAAACCCAACATCATCATCATCATGGCCGATGATATGGGCTATTCGGACCTGGGCTGTTACGGCAGTGAGATTGAGACGCCGCATTTGGATGCCTTGGCCGACGGCGGGGTGCGGTTTACGCAGTTCTATAACACGGCCCGCTGTTGCCCGACGCGGGCGGCGTTGCTGACGGGGCTGCATCAGCATCAGGCGGGTATCGGGCATATGACGGGCAACAAGGGAACCCCGTCGTACCAGGGCTTTCTGAATGACCGCTGCGTGACGATTGCCGAGGCGCTGAAGCCGGCCGGTTATACCACGTTGATGGTTGGCAAGTGGCATGTCGGATCCGCACAGGACAAATGGCCGACGCGACGCGGCTTCGGCCGCTACTTCGGCACGCCGACCGGCGGCGGGGTTTATTTCAAGGAAGCGCTCGCAATCCGCAAGACGGTATTCTTCACCGAAAATGAAACGCGAGTTGAACTGCCCGACGATTTTTACGTCACCGACTCGTTCACCGATTACGCGCTGAAGTTCGTCACCGCAGCGGCCGAGGACGAACAGCCGTTCTTCCTCTACGTCGCCCACATCGCTCCGCACTGGCCGCTGCAAGCCAAGCCGAAGGATATCGCGAAGTACCACGGGCGGTACGATGCGGGGTGGGATCAAATTCGGGCCAAGCGTTATCAGCGTCAGGTGGAGATGGGAATCATCGACGAGGGTTGGAAGCTAAGCCCGCGCGACGCCCAGGCGAAGCCGTGGAAAACAATGCCCGCCGAGAAGCGAAAGGATCTATCGCACCGCATGGCGGTCTACGCGGCACAGATTGATTGCATCGATCAAAACGTCGGCCGCCTGGTTGCCACGCTGAAGGAACTGAAGGTTTTCGACAACACGGTCATCATGTTCCTTTCCGACAACGGCTGCTCGGCCGAGGGCGGCCCCGGTGGTTTCAGCCGCGGGAAGAAGGGCGTTCCCATCGGAGAGGGTGCGTCGTATGCCAGCGCCGGTCTGGAATGGGCGAACGTCAGCGATACGCCGTTCCGCAAGTACAAGATCAGCACGCACGAAGGGGGCATCGCGTCGCCGCTGATCGTGCATTGGCCCGCTGGCCTGAAGCGGAAGGGTGAGGTTGAAGAACAACCGGGCCACGTGATTGACCTGATGCCGACTTGCCTGGAACTTGCCGCGGCACAGTACCTCGATCAACGGAATGGCAAACCGACCATCGATCTGGCCGGCATCAGCCTTGTGCCCGCTTGGAACGGTCAGAAGATTGAAAGGCGACCGCTATATTGGGAACACCAAGGCAACCGGGCGGTGCGCGACGGCGACTGGAAACTGGTCGCCAGCGTCGGCGGGCGGTGGGAACTCTATGACCTGTCGGCCGACCGCACGGAACTGAACAATCTGGCTGACGCAAAGCCCGATCAAGTCAAACGGATGGCCCAGCAATGGGACGACTGGGCCAGGCGCTGCGGCGTAGAACCGTGGCCGGTGAGGAAGTAAAGTAGGTACGTTGGTCTTCCAAGACCGTCGTACCATACAACTCAGAGAATGCTCATGTCGAACCGCACATTTCGAACCGCCAAATCGGTGTCAATTCTCACAGCGATCCTCGTCGTCGCGCTACTCATTGAGCCGTCACCCGCCGCCGCCGATGACCAGCGCCCCAACGTCGTCTTGATCATGGCGGACGACCTCGGCTTTGCCGATTTGGGTTGTTACGGAAGCGAGATTGCGACGCCGAATCTTGACGCGCTGGCCGCCGACGGGTTGCGGTTCACGCAGTTTTACAACACGGCGAAGTGCCATTCGTCGCGCGTGTCGCTGCTGACCGGCCTGTATTGCGATCAGGCGGGCAGCGAAAGCCTCAGTCGCGGGGCGACGATCGCGGAAGTGCTTTCCGACGCCGGCTACTTCACCGCGATGGTCGGCAAGTGGCACTTGAGCAAACAGCCGACCGATTTCGGCTTCGACCGCTATTGGGGGCACCTGTCGGGGGCGACGAACTTCTTCACCGGTGACGATACGTTTCGACTCAACGGAAAGCCGTGGAAAGTACCCGCGGAATTGAACGGCCGCCCGTTCTATACGACACGCGCGATTGGAGATTTCGCGTTGGAATTTCTGGAAGAAGCGGCCGCTGAGAAGAAGCCGTTCTTGCTATACACGGCCTTCAACGCGCCGCACTACCCGCTGCACGCCCCCGAAGCGGCGGTCAAGAAGTACGACCGGCGATATGACAACGGTTGGGATGAACTGCGGAATGAGCGGCACGCCAAGCAACTGAAGACCGGGCTGCTGCCGGAGAAGTGGAAGCTCAGCCCGCGGCCCGCGCATGTGCCAGCGTGGAGCAGTTTGGATGAAGAAGAGCGGCAATGGGAAGCCGACCGCATGGAAGTGTTTGCCGCGATGGTCGAACTGATGGATGAGAACATCGGCCGGATCGTGCGGCATTTGAAGGACGAGGGCGTCTACGACAACACGCTGATCCTATTTTGCAGCGACAACGGGGCGTGCCCGTTCGAACGGACCCGCGGCAAATCACTGCAACCGTGGAACCCGAAATCATACTGGACCTACGATGCCAGTTGGGCGCACGCCGGCAACACGCCGTTCCGCCTTTACAAACAGAACCAGCACGAAGGGGGCATCGCGTCGCCGTTGGTCGTGCACTGGCCGGCTGGTTTAAAGACCGACGCCGGGACGATCACCGATCAGCCCGGCCACCTGATCGACTTCATGGCGACGTTCATCGACGTTGCGAATGCGAAGTACCCAGCGCAAGTTGGCCAGCGAAAGATCGATCCCCTGATGGGCAAATCTCTGCTGCCGATCTTCCAAGGAAAACAGCGACAGCCGCACGAAACGTTGTACTTTCATTTCGGCACGGACCGCGCGCTACGGCAAGGCGATTGGAAATTGGTCTCCGCGAAACTCGGAAAGTGGGAGTTGTACAACCTTCACGAAGACCGCACCGAACTGAACGACCTGGCCGAGCAACAGCCCGAGCGGGTGAAGAAAATGTCAGCCGAGTGGTTCCGCATCGCCGAAGAAGTCGACCGCCTGAAGGGGAAGCATCTAGCGCCGACCGGCGATAAGGTCAAGCAACTCAACTTTCGCAGGAAGTCGTAGCCGTAGTCACAAGCTGCCAGCTTGTGAACTGGATAGCGTTGTTCCTGATCGGTTCGTGGAATCGAATCGCCGGGCCGCCTAAGGGTGGTTGAGCGTTTCAGCGGGCAAGCTGGCAGCTTGCCGCTACGAACGATGGACATTCGCGACGCGTTTGCATAAACTACCGCTGATGTAAACCGATGTCGCCAAAGGGATGACGCGTCGTGGATACCCGCTGGTTAATGTTTGCCGCGCCGTTGGCGATCTGCTCTTTCGTAAGCGCAGACGAACCGTTGCACCGCCGGATTGACGCGCAGATCCAATCCACCGCCGATGCTCAAGGCATCAAGTTGCAACCACCCGCAGGCGATGCCGAATTTGTTCGGCGTGTCTATCTGGATCTGGCGGGCCGCATTCCCACGGCCGACGAAGTGCGGCTGTTCCTGGCAGACGAATCGCCCGGCAAGCGCACGACGCTCGTCGATCAGCTGTTGGCGAAACCCGGCTTCGCCCGGCGAATGGCTGACCAGTTCCACGTGATGCTGATGGAACGCCGCGGCGAGCACGAAGAGTGGACCAGGTTTTTGCGCAGCGCCTTCGGCAGAAACGCTCCGTGGGATGAGATAGCAACCGCGATCATCCAGCCCGATGCGGAAGATGAACATCTGCGTGGGGCGGCATACTTTATGACCGCCCGGCTGGTTAGCGAAGGGGCGATGGCTGATGTCGACGTGCCAGGGCTGACGCGCGACGTCGGGCGGCTGCTGGCCGGGGTCGATTTGCAATGTGCGCAGTGCCACGACCATCTGGACATCGAAGATTACACCCAGCAAGACTTCCAAGGGCTGCACATGGTGTTTGAAAACGTGCAGGTCCGCCGCGACACGAAGTTCCCGGCCGTCAGCGAGAAGCTGATGACCGAGAAGAAGCAGTACATGTCGGTCTTCATTCAAAAGCCCGAGGAAACCGGGCCGGTCGTCCCCGGCGGACGCGAAGTCGAGATCGTTACGTTCGAGAAGGATCGAGAGTATGCAACTCCGCCCGACAAAAAGAAACGCATCGCCGGCGTGCCCAAGTTCAGCCCCCAACGGGAACTGGCTGCGGGGCTGACCGCGAAAGACAACCGCCTGTTCGCCAAGAACATTGCCAACCGGATGTGGTTCGCGATGCTGGGCCGCGGGTTGGTCGAGCCGCTCGACTTACAGCATGCGGAAAACCCTGCCTCGCACCCCGAATTACTATCGATGCTGGCCAGCGAGTTGGCGGCGCGAGACTATGATTTGCGATGGCTAGTGCGGCAGTTGGCGTTAAGCGAAACGTATCAGCGTACGAGCTTATTGGCGGATAGCGAAGCCGCGCCGCCCAGTGATTCGTTCGCGGTCGCGGCACAGCGCCGCCTGAGTGCGGAGCAACTTTTCCGCAGTGTACTTTCCGCCACGGGCGAGCTGAGCCGGCACGGCGTTGCACTGGACGCACCGCCAGATTCTGTCGACGCGGCGATCAGCAAATCTGATGAATTGAAAAAGCTACAAGCGTCGTTCAAGAAAGCATACGCCAACCCGCCGAAGGAACCGGAACTTGAATTCGCCCCCACGGTGGAAGCCGCGCTGTTCGTGATGCACGACGAAGCGTTGCTGAAGTTGCTCACGCCCCGCGAAGGCAATTTGATCGACCGCCTTGGCAAGATGGAAGATCAGGATGCGATGATCGACGAGTTGTTCCTGTCCGTTCTTTCCCGGCCACCCACCGCCGAAGACCGCCAAGATGCGGCTGCGTTCCTGGCGAACCATGCGGGCGAGCGGGATGCGGCGATCGCGCAGCTCGCGTGGGCGCTGCTGGCTTCGACGGAATTCTGCGTCAACCATTGAGAGCGCCGCATGCCGAACAACCCGCTCTGTAATCCGGCGGAACACACCCTTTCGCGCCGCCGCATGCTGGGCGCGGCAACCGCCGGCGCAGCGGGGTTGGGGCTGGGTGCAATCTTTCAACCAGCGGTCGCGGAAGAGTTGAGCCGGAACGACCGCCAGGTGTTGCTGATGTGGCTCGACGGCGGCATGAGCCAGTTGGAAAGTTGGGACCCCAAGCCCAACACCCGCTTTGGCGGTCCGTATCGCAGCATCGGCACGTCGCTGACGGGCGTGCGAATCAGTGAACTGATGCCGCGCATGGCCAGGCAAATGCACCGGCTGGCGGTCGTTCGCACGATGAAGACCGAAGACCCCAACCATTCTTCCGGCGTGCCGAAGATTTTGCGCGGGCACCCCAAGGACCGCGGCGTCACGTATCCGTACATGGGTTCGGCGGTCGCGAAGATGCTGGGGCCGACCGCCAGCGGCTTGCCGCCTTACGTGTGGGTCAAGCCGGGCAACGGCGGGTTCATTTCCAAGCACGCCGGTTTTCTCGGAGCGAAGTACGGAGCTTTCGCGATTGGAAGCGGCAAGCCGCCGACAAATCTTGTGCGGCCCAATTCGATTTCCGATTCAGACGATGCGGCGCGGCAAGAACTGCGCGAGCGATTCAACCGCCGCTTCGCCGCGCGACGCCACCCAGGTCCCAGCGAGGCGAACAGCTATGTTTATGACGTCGCCCAAGCCCTGATGAAACATGAAGACCTGTTCGATGCCGAGACGCTTTCCGCGAAAGACAGAGAGCGTTACGGCGACCACGACCTGGGCCGCAACACGCTGCTGGGCCGCCGGCTGCTGGAAGCGGGCGTGCGGTTTGTGCATGTACAATCGTATGGGTGGGATACGCACGGCGACAATTTCAACGCCCATGCCAGCCGCGTGCCGAAGGTTGATCAGGCGTTGTCGGCGTTGTTGGATGACTTGAACCAGCGCGGCATGATCGACAACGTGCTGGTGATCGTGATGGCCGAATTCGGCCGCACCCCGCGAATAAACGGTTGCGTCGGGCGTGACCATTGGCCCAACGCCTGGTCGCTGGCGATGGCCGGGTGCGGAATCGAACCTGGCGTGGTAGTGGGCGAAACGATTGCCGACGGAACCGATGTCGCGACCGAGCCGTACGATATCGGGCATATGTTCCATACGTGGTACCAGGCGCTGGGCATCGACTCTTCGCATCATGAATTCACCAACGGCACCCAGCCGCTGCCGGTCGCGCACGACGACATGCACGCCGTGAAGGAGTTGCTCAGTTAGATGGAAACCGACGCCCAACCCATCGCCCAGCCGAAGCAGCTTACGACGATCGAGACGGATCGGCAGTACCGCGTGATTCGGTTCTCGCCGAATGCGAAGACACTGTACGGGGCCGGGTTCGATGCGGCGATTCATCGTTGGGACTTGTCAGGCGAACTGCCAACCGAGTTACTGGTGCTGCCGGGGCATCACGGTTGGGTGGAATCGCTGATCTTCGCGGCGAAGCACAACCTGTTGCTCTCGACCGATTCGTGGGGCCAGTTGTGTGCCTGGGATATAGCGCCTGAAAACCCGCGGCCACGCTGGCGACATGCAGAGGCCCACGACGGTTGGATTCGGGCCGCGTCGATCAGCGAAGACCAAACGCTGATCGCCACGGCGGGACGTGATGGAACCGTGCGCGTCTGGTCGGTGACAGACGGCAAGCTCTTGCATGAACTGCCAGGCCATGAGCACGAGATCTTTAGTGTCGCGGTGCACAAGAGCGGCCAGGCCGCCGCCAGCGCCGATCTGCTGGGGAACCTCAAACATTGGGAACTGCCCAGCGGGAAGTGCGTTCGTGAAGTGCGGCTGGAATCGATGCACTACCACGATCGAGATCACGACGTGGCAGGTCTCTATTCGTTGCGGTTTCACGATGCGGGAAAGACGCTGCTGTGCGCCGGTTCGCAGCCGAATTTGACCGGCAATGTCGGCGGCATCCCCAGCATCTGTTGGCTCGATTGGGAGTCGTTGGAAGTCACCAAGACGATGGAGTTCGGCGAGAAGAAGCAGGGCTATGTCTACGACTACCAGTTTCACCCCGACGGCTACTTGATGCTGGTCACTAGCGGCGCACCGGGTGCGGGGCAGTTCATTTGCCAGCGGCTTGATGAAGAACAGCCGTTCTTTACCACAACCAAGATGAGCAACTGCCATAGCCTGGCCTTCGACGCCGCGTCGAACCGTTGTATCGTGGCCGCGACCAACCGCAACAGCCAAGGCAACGGAGCGGTGCGCGACAAAGAGGGCAAGTACCTCGGCAACACTTCGCCGCTAACTATCTTTGAATTGCCGGCGATGGTGGATGCTTGACTCGGAGTAATTGGCCATATGGGTAGGGTGTGTCAAGCTCGCCCGTATCACCGGTGCGTCAGCGCAAAGCGGTTGAATCATTGTTCAAATATTGCACTGTTCGCAACTCGCAAGGCGAGCGCAGACGCACCATGTGTGACGCTTTGCTCGACACACCCTACAAATCTTGCCAAGGGGGAGTGTTTGCGGGCCATTGACCAACGGGCGCAAGTTGTGCGAGAACATGCGGCTAACCCATTCCGCAATCCGCATTCCGCAATCCTATGCCACGCTCCGACGGCCGCCGTGCTAACCAACTTCGCCCGATCAAAATCAAACGCCGCTTCACGAAGCCGTCGCCGGGCAGCGTGTTGATTCAAGCGGGCGATACAACCGTGCTGTGCACCGCCAGCCTGGAAAACAACGTGCCGCCGTGGATGGAAGGCAAGGGCCGCGGGTGGGTGACCGCCGAATACAACATGCTTCCCGGCAGCACCAGCCCGCGCAAACGCCGCGAACGCCAGAAAGTCGATGGCCGCACGACGGAAATCCAACGGCTCATCGGGCGAAGCCTGCGGGCCATCGTTGATTTGGAAGCCCTCGGCGAGCGGCAAATCACGGTCGATTGCGACGTTCTGCAAGCCGACGGCGGAACCCGCACGGCCAGCATTACCGGGGCGTTTCTGGCGCTCGCTGATGCGGTCCATTCCGTCCGCAAGGAACTTCCGTTCGCCGACCGGCACCCATTGGTCGATAGTATCGCGGCGATCAGCGTCGGCATCGTCGAAGGCCGGCCGCTGTTGGATTTGAACTACGTCGAGGACTTCGCCGCCGCGGTCGATATGAACGTCGTCATGACCGGCAGCGGCAAGTTCGTCGAAGTCCAAGGCACCGGCGAGGAAGCCACCTTCGACGAACAGGAACTGGCCGCCATGTTCAAACTAGCCAAGTCTGGCATCGGTGAGTTGACGGCGCTACAGAAAAAGACGTTGGGAAAGCAGTGGCCCTTCTGATGCGATGTTACGAAGGCCAACTGGGGAATTGGTTGATGATTGCAGGCGGAACTATGAAACTGCCGAAATTCTGGCGTGACAAGGGAACTTGGAACGAAAGTGCAATTGCGTTGTGCATCGCCGCGTCGCTTGGCATATGCTGTTTTGTGTTCGCGCGATTCGACGTCCCGATTTGGATAGGTCTATTTGCTGTTCCGTTGGCAATGGTACTGGGCTTTGGAATTGGGCTGGCGTTTGTAGCTATACTCTCAGGTTTCTTCGGAACTGACTGATATCACTAAGAGAAAACGACAGCCGTAATGCGGCATCATGCAGCGGCGCGTTCACCACTCAATTCACCACAAGGCGTCCGTTCGAAGCGCGCTCAATGTGATGGTGGACCTCGTAGGATCGTCGCAAGCCTTGGCTGTTTTAGTGGTTACGTCTTGATTGCCTGATGCGTCGCGCTGCTTCGCCAAGGTGTCACCACTTTCTGCCACCGGGTGGTGCTGGTGGTGAATTCTTGAGCCGGGTTTTGAATTTTAGATTGC
>CALBTA010000199.1 GCA_937967755.1 uncultured Planctomycetaceae bacterium
GCGTGGTTAGTGGAATCTTAGATCGTATCGCTTCATCGAAACTCGGGCAAGGGGCTTTCGGCAGCCCTGCGCCCCTTGCCGGCGTGAATTGGCCGGGCTACGATGCAGGTTTGGCCCGCGATTTGTGGAACAATTGTCCTCAATTGTTCATGCCCCGCGACCGTTGCTGAATGAGCAATTGAGGACAATTACTCTACACTCCATGCCGGAACGATTGAGGACAATCGTTCTACACTGAAATCCGCCCATGCGACACGTCCTTTCCGCCGTTGTGCAAAACGTGCCGGGTGTGCTTGCGCACATTTCGGGGATGCTGGCTTCGCGCGGGTACAACATCGATTCGCTGGCCGTTGGCGAGACCGAGAACCGGGCTTTGTCGCGGATGACCTTCGTGGTCGTCGGTGACGACCGCACGCTGGAGCAAGTTCGCAAGCAGCTTGAGAAAATCGTCACGGTGGTGAAGGTGCTCGATATCAGTTCGCAAGATTTCGTCGAGCGCGACCTGATGCTGGTCAAATTGAAAGCTCCCCCGGGGCCGAAGCGCAGTGAGATTAAAGAACTGACCGAAGTCTTCCGCGGCCGGATTGTCGACATGGGCGTCGATCAGGTGATGATCGAAATCTCTGGGCAGGAACAGAAGATCGAGGCGTTTATCGACCTGGTTCGGCCTTACGGCATTCAGGAGCTCGTCCGCACAGGGCGGATCGCCATGGTCCGCGGCGGATCACGCGACCCGAAGGCCGGTAATGAAAAAGGCCCCAAGCTACACGACAGTTCCATCCGCCCTTATGTGGAACCGAAGAAGTAAAGGACCGAAGCACCCAATACCCCGATCTCCCAACGGGGTAATTGCTCAATTGAAATCGAAACACGTTGCCCATTGAAAGTTCATGCGGAAATCATATGACTGCCAAAATCTACTACGACAACGACGCGGACCTTTCCGTTCTGAAAGACAAGACGATTGCGATCCTGGGGTATGGTTCGCAGGGACACGCCCAGGCCCAGAACCTGAAGGATAGCGGGCTGAATGTGATTGTCGGGCAGCGGCCGGGCAGTGCGAATTACGACCTGGCGGTCAGCCACGGGTTCAAGCCGATGCCGCTGGACGATGCGACCAATGCAGCCGACGTGGTCAATATTCTGCTGCCCGATGAAGTGCAGGCCGATTTGTACCGCGACCATATTCGCCCCAACCTGACCTCGGGCAATGTGCTGATGTGTTCGCACGGGTTCAACGTTCACTTCGGCCAGGTCGTCGCGCCCGATGGGGTCAGCACGTTGCTGGTCGCGCCCAAGGGTCCGGGGCATCTGGTTCGCAGCGAATTCGAGAAAGGTGGCGGCGTTCCAAGCCTGATCGCCATCGGCGAAAACAGCGGCGAAGATACGATCAAAATCGGGCTGGCGTACGCCAAAGGGATCGGCGGCACCCGCGGCGGCGTGATCGAAACCACCTTCGCCGAAGAAACCGAAACCGATCTGTTCGGCGAGCAAGTTGTGCTTTGCGGCGGCGTCAGCGCGTTGGTCAAAGCCGGTTACGAAGTGCTGGTCGAAGCGGGCTACCAACCCGAGATGGCCTATTTCGAATGCCTGCACGAGTTGAAACTGATCGTCGACCTGTTCTACCAAGGCGGGCTGAACTACATGCGGTACAGCGTGTCGAACACCGCGGAATATGGCGACTACACCCGTGGGCCGCGGATCGTCACGGAAGAAACCAAGGCCGAAATGAAACGCATCCTGCAAGAGATTCGCACCGGCGAGTTCGCCCGGCAGTGGATTCTGGAAAACAAAGCGGGTGCCGCTTCATTCAAAGCGGTGCGGCGGTTGGAGCGCGAACATCAAATCGAAGAAGTCGGCCGCCGGCTGCGTGGTTTGATGACGTGGATTGATTCCAAGGAAGTGTAGCCACCGGCGGCCAGGAAGCCACGCCATGTCGACATCGCTGAAGCTCATCATTCTCGGTGCCGTGCTGCTAGGCGATTTTATTGCCGGCACAATGGTAGCGAGGCGGCTGATTGCCGAGGAAAAGTTCACGACCGCGGCGATCATCGTGGTTGCCTTGGCTTTGGGCTGGGTGTTTCTGGCGGTTGTTCTGCTGCTCGTGATCTGATGTTCAGGAAGATTCGGATGCCCTATCCTCAAACACTCGAAGTCTTCGCTGAATTGCAGCCCGGGGATCGGGTGGAAGTCACCCATCAGGTGCAGGTTGGGTTTCGCGATTGGGAAAGCACGACGACCGGCACGGTCGTAAAGAAACAACGCCGGCGGCACAGCCTGCACTTCAACCGCAACTACGACGACAAGGTCTTCAGCGACATTCTCGTACTGCGCCGCGACGACGGCGAACTGACCACCGTGACATTGGATGAGTTTTGTGAACTGAAGAAACTGCCCGCGGTAGCGTAGTACGGATCGGCGATCCGTACTACCCCTCGCCGGGTGAGAGTTGAAGTCGGCCGAATGAGAACTTGATTGATATTGCTGCCGCTCGTCTCATTCTCGGGCTGTTGTTTTG
>CALBTA010000200.1 GCA_937967755.1 uncultured Planctomycetaceae bacterium
GGCCCCCTGTAGACCGATGAATTGTTGCACATAAGACATCAATGCGCAGCGCGCGTGTTGAAAAAATACTGCTCGGGGTACAGCCAGTTTTGCTGATCTTAAAGCGCCGGTCGGCTGAAACTTTGCGGGAATTGGGTGGTATAATCGCCCACCGCATCCATCGGCCGGGCAGAGCGTTCGGGGATGTGGGGTTGCGACGGACTTTGACTATATAGACCGAGGTTAAGGAGCTGGACCGTGTATTTCGCCTTGTTTTTACGCCGAATTTGTTTGGTCGCGCTGGTTGCCATCCTCGGGAGCAGTGCGGCGTGGGCGGAACGGCCATCCGCTCCGGAATTGTTGCCAAAAGATACGCTGGTCTATTTCCGTGTTCGCGATACGCAGGCGCTGATCACGTCGTTTGACGAAACGGCGCTTGGCAAAATGGCCAAGGAAGAGAAAATCCGCCCTCTAATTTCCGATCTGTACGGTTCGGCCGCCGAAGCGTTCACGCAGGTCGAAGGCGAGGTGGGCGTCTCGCTCGATAAGATTCTGCAAATCCCTCAGGGCGAGATCGTCGTGGCGCTGGTATCGCAACGAACGGGTGGCCCGGTGCTGGTGGTGATGATCGATGCCGGCGACCAACTCGCCTCGGCCGAAACGTTGATCGAAACGGGCGAGAAGGCGCTCGAAGGCGAAGGGGTCGTCCGTACGACCGAAGCTTACGGCGACACGGAACTGGTCATTCACACGCCCGCCGACGATAACGACCCGCTGATTCACTTCATCAAAGACAACACGATTTGCATCACAACCAACGCCGACGTGTCGAAGCAACTGCTCGACGTTTGGAACGGAGAGATGCCCAAATTGGCCGTGGCCGACGAAGAATTGGAAGAAGGTGAAGGAGCGCCGCCGGTCGAGTTTGAACCGTTGGTGAAGAACGAAAGGTTCGTGGCCATCATGCGCCGCTGCCGGGGGACGAAAGAAGACCCGGCGCAGTTGACATTTTACGTCGACCCGATTTCGCTTTACCGCGTTGGCTCGCGCGGAAACGTTGGCGCGCAGGTCGGCCTGGCGCTGCTGCCGGTTTTGGGCCTGGACGGTTTGGAAGCCCTCGGCGGCAGCCTAACATTCGCGGCGGGCGACTTTGACATGATCACGCATTTGCACGTGAAGATCAGCGAACCGCGGACCGGCATCATGGAAATGTTGGCCCTGAAAGCCGACAGCACACAGCCCGAGAAGTGGGTTCCGGCCGACGTGGGCAGCTATACCACGATCAACTGGGACGCCGACAGAACCTACACCACGCTGGGTGAGTTGTACGACAGCTTCCGCGGCGAAGGCCGGCTTTCGGCCGATGCAAAAGGGCTGATCCCGGAAGAATTCGACATCGACTTCGAGGAAGAGGTGATTGGAAACTTCGGCGACCGAATGACCTACATCACCTGGTACGAACGCCCGGCGCGGATCGGCAGCGAAGCTTCGCTGATCGGCATCCGGGTCGACGATCCCGATGCGGTGACCAAGACCATGGAGAAGCTGACCGACCGGTTCCGTGACCGGCTGGAGAAAAAATCGCACGGCCGAGTTACTTATTGGACCATCGAGCTGGACGAGCTTCAGGAAGTACCACCCGCTGATGAGAGTGCCACCGACGAGGAGCAACGCGATCGCCGTCGGGCGGAGCGCCGGCGGCAGCGGCAGCAAACTTTCAGGACGCTACGCCCTTCGCCCTGCTTCGCAATCATGGACGACTATTTGATCATCGCCGACCGGACGACGTTCCTGCATAAGGTGATCAACACCAACAACGATCCTTCCCGCTCGCTGGCGAAGGAACTTGATTTCAAATTGATCGCCGGCAAAATCAAACGCCAAGTGGGCGGGGCCAAGCCCGGCATGATCACGTTCAGCCGGCCTGAGGAACAGTTTCGTGTTCTGTACGAACTGGCGACGGGCGACGACACTCGCAAGCAACTAGCCGACGCGGCGGAGAACAACGAGTTCTTCGGAGCGCTCAACGGCGCGCTGCAGCGGAATGAACTCCCGCCGTTTGCGGTCCTGTCGCAGTACCTCGCACCGGGCGGGGGAATGTTGGTTAGCGACGAGACGGGCTTCCACTACACGGGCTTTACGCTGAAGCGAACGCAGTCTACGGACTCGCCTTAGCAATTTCGCGAATTTCAATACCCTTGATCGCTGGTCCCGCGGCGACTTTGCGCAGCTC
>CALBTA010000201.1 GCA_937967755.1 uncultured Planctomycetaceae bacterium
CGCGGATTTGGCATGTGGGCCTGGCAAGTTGGCGTTCGCTATAGCTATGCCGACTACACCGACCAGGAAGTGTTTGGCGGAATCGGCGAGAGCGTTACCTACGGTATGAACTGGTGGTGGACGCCCTACAGCCGCGTGCAATTCAACTATGTCCACGGCCGGATTAGCCAGCGGGCCGCGCTCGGCGGCGTGCCGCTGGTCCCCGGCAAGACTGCCGGTGACTACAACATCTTCGGCGTTCGCTGGATGGTCGACTTCTAACACAACACCCCTCAACAAATAAACCGGAGATATAACCATGCGGTACACCGCTTTCGCACTTTTGCTCATCGGCTGCCTCTGGGCAGCATCCGTCCCCGCAGGCGAACCCGTTGGCAAGAGCGGGCACGGCCGCTGCCTCTTCTGCCCCCGCTGCAGCGAACCCTGCTTCCCATCGGTCACGACCGAAGCAGAAACCCGTCATTGCTGGGACGTCGAGTGCAAAACCATTTGCATCCCCCGCGTTCGCTTTCCGTGGGAAGGCGGAGGGCTGAAAGGGGGCAAAGGCATTTGTGGATGCCTGCAACCCAAGTGCGGCAAAACGAAGTGCGTGAAAGTCTTGATGAAGTGCGAGTACGAGTGCGACGTGTGCAAGTACAAATGGGAAGTGGAAGACTGCAAAGGCAAATGGAGCTTGCCGGAAGAACCTTCGGAAGAAGAATCCAACGTTCACGACGAAGAAGAAGGTGAATCAGAAGAAGGCGGCGAGGAGGAATCGTCGGAAGAGTCCGGTGAGGAAGAAAACATGAACGGTGGTGACTCGAACGAAATTCCAATGCCGCCGCTAGCAATGCAGGAAGCGCGGTCCGCAGCCCGTGCCCACAACACGCCAGCCCCCGTAGTTCCCCCGCGCCGGCGGATATTCCAACTCCCGTAATTGTTCGCCGGGAGCAATCACCGCTCCGGTACGTCCACGCCCAAGTGATGAAAGAGAAACGACAACACGTCGACCTCTTCGTCCACGCGGTCGTCTAGTGAGGCGTCGGCTCCGTGGCCGGCGTCGGCGCTGGTGCGGAGCAGAATCGGCGTGTCCGCGGCGCCCGCGGCTTGCAGCCGGGCGGTCATTTTTCGTGACTGCATCGGTTCGACCCGAGGATCGTTCTCGCCGGTGGTCAGCAGCGTGGCCGGGTATTTTGTGCCCTCCTTCACGTTGTGATAGGGCGAGTACGCTCGCAGGGCTTTGTATTGCTGCTCGTCTTGCACCGTGCCAAATTCCGGGATGTTGAATGCCCCGTTGGGCGACAGTTCGACCCGCAGCATGTCGTAGATGCCGACCTTCGTGACGACCGCCTTCATCAGTTCGGGGTGTTGCGTCATGGTGGCGCCCATCAGCAGCCCGCCATTGCTGCCGCCGATGATCGCCAGGCGGTCGGGCGATGTGTAGCGCCGCTCGATGAGGTGCTGTAGCACCGCGGCGAAGTCGTCGAACACGTTCTGCTTGTTCGTCAGGTTGCCGCCTCGGTGCCAGGCTTCGCCGAATTCGCCGCCGCCGCGCAAGTTGGCGCTGACGTAGATCACGCCATGGTCGAGCGACACCCGGTGCATCGGCCGAAACCGCGGGGTGATATTGATCCCATACCCGCCGTAGCCTGATGCGATGCAGGCGTTGGTTCCGTCGCGCTTCGCGCCTTTCGGAAGGAGAATTGTCAGCGGAACCTTCGTACCATCTTTCGAGGTCGCGAACTCGCGAACGACTTCGACATCGTCCAAGTCGACAGGCGATTGATCGATCAGTGACGTTTCCTTCGTGCTGTTCGCCTTCGGATCGTGCAATACGTACCGCCCGGCCGTGGTGAAGGTGTGCGTGACCATCAACAGAGCCTCGCCAAACGTATGTAAGGCGTCAATCGTGGCGACCTTAGGTTGCTCGGGAAGCGCCAGCGGCGTTCCGTCGGCGGTGAACGCGCGGACTTCGCACGGACCGCCAAGCTGATACAGCACGTAAAGCCGGTCGTGGGCGAACAGCGTGGATGAACTGCCCCAAAACTTCGTCACGATCGAATGGTCACCTTCGGGGACGATGACCTTCGCCGACGCGGGACTCAGTTGTTCGCCGTCCATCAGGCGAATCTCTCCGCGTGGAGCATCGCGGCGAGAGACCACGATCAAATCATCGCCCGGCCCGAAGGCGGCTTGCACATACCGGTCGCCGAATTCGGTGAACTGCCGCCACTTGCCCTCGGGCGAACGCAGATAGTGTGCGAACTCGCCGCCGTCGCCGTCTTGGACGGTGACCAGCAACCGGCCTGATTCGTGGTGCATGTTCAATTGAATCTCGGCGATGCGCGGCAGCCCGTCACCAAGTTCGAACCGGTCCTTCTCGGTCGGCTCGCCCAAGGTGTGATGGTAAAGCTGTTGGAAGAAATTCATGTCTTCCGCCGGGCGTTCTTTCCCGCGCGGATACCGCGTGTAGAAGAAGTCCTTGCCATCTGGCGACCAGGCCAAATCGCCGCCGGCGGTGCCGCCGTTGACGCGCGGAATCACCTCGTGAACCGGTTTGCCCGTCGCCACGTCGTAGATGTGAACATCGCCTGATTCCGTCCCCGCCCGCGACATCGACACCGCGACCAACTTCCCATCCGGGGAAGGAACGTACCAATCAATCAGCGTCTCGCCCTCTTCGTCAATTGCGTTGGGGTCGACCAGCACCCGGGCGTCTGCTGCCTTGTTCAAATCATCCATCACGATCAAGAACGGCTGCTGCTTGGGCGGTTCCCGTTTGATCGCGAAGATCAGTTCGCCCGCCACTTTCACGCCGCCGTAGTTGACCGAGTCGGCAGCGACACTGGCGAGCAGGCCCAGGTCGGCAGC
>CALBTA010000202.1 GCA_937967755.1 uncultured Planctomycetaceae bacterium
GCGGTCGCATCCGTAGGTAATCGAGGCGCTCGGGACGCCGATCGAAGAAGGGTTGCTGACGACGGGCAGCATCAACGTGAGCGGTCCGAGCGGCAACGCGGATCTGGCGATTCCGGTGTCGGGTCCGGACGGCAGCGGGACGTTGTACGTGGTGGCGACGAAGCTTTTGACCGCAGGCGCTGCCCGCATGTCCAAACCGGGAAGTAAGCGAGCGGTCGTGATCGGGAACTCATCACCGGTTATTTTGCTGGCGGCGGTGCGCGTTTCGCGCTCCAGAATCTTCGGTAGGTCGTCGGGGTTATCCACATGGTGATGCGTTCCGCCGGCGATACGGGCGATGTCTTGCAAGATGGTTTGGTCCGCGCCCGCTCCCAAGGAAACGGTCGAGACCGAGATTCCCGCATCAGCCATTTGCTGGGCCACTCGTTCGAAGTCGCCGGGCGTCGGCACACCATCGGTTAGCAGAATCGCGTGGCGGCTGTCGGCGTCGGCTTGTGAAAGCGCGAAGTAGGCCCGCTGAATCGCCGGGTACATGTTGGTCAGCCCTTCGGCTTGCAGCCGGTCGATCCGGGCGAGCACTTCACCCTTCTCGGTGAGCGGAGCCAGCCGGCTGATCCATTGCGACCGATCGCCGAACGCCAACACGCCGACCTGATCGCTCTCTTGCAACACGTCGGCCACTTTCTTCGCGGCATCCTTGGCCAGTTCCAGCCGGTTCTCTTGCTCCATCGACTTCGACTTGTCAACGACCAGCACCAGCGCCAGCGACTTTTGCTGCACCTCGGGCTGTTCGGTCGCCACGACGGGCAACATCTTCTCCATCGCGGTCAGCTCATAGGCGGGCGCTCCGAACGTTGCCTCTCCGCCGGTGGCGATCAAACCGCCGCCTTGGCGCACAAAACTTTCCAACGCCGCCAGTTGCCGGGGCGAGAAGTCTTTGGCGGCCAAGTCGTTCAGTATTACCATTTGAAATTTGCGGAGTTGCGCCGCCGTTGCGGCAACATCTGCGGGCTTTTGATCGGCAATTTCGAACCCGCCCGATTGCAGCGATCTGCGGATGGTTTGCACCGGCGCGCCCTCTTTGGCGACGACCAACGCAAGCGCCTTTTCCCCACGAGCGACGACCGTACTCATCGCGTTGTTTTCAGAGAAATGATCGGCCTCGCTGGCGACCGTCGCCTGGAATCTGGTCAGCGGGCCTTCGCCGAGTTGCGCCGGTACGCGCCATAAGGTCTCGCCGCGGACGACTGTAAGCTGGCTGTCGGCGATGGAAGCGCCGTCACGAAGCAGTTTCACCCGGACTTTTCCGGGTTGATTAGATCGAATCGCCACTATGACTTCGAGCGACTCGTGCGGGCGCACGACCGCTGGCGCGATGACCGCTTCGACCGCTACTTCGGGATCGACGAATGATTTCAATGCGACCGTCGAGATGGGCATATCCGATGTCGCCGCCGATGCGAAGATGTCCCCCTCGGTCTCGTTTCCGTCAGAGATCAGCAGCAGTTCGGGAACACGATCGGCGGGGCAGTTCGCTTGGGCGAAATGAATCGCCGCGGCGATGTTGGTCGCTTGACCATCGGTGCTGACTTCGGCCCGGTTCCGTTCCGGGACACTTGAAATCGCTCCTGGACTTTCCGCAAATCGGATCCAACGCACATCGTGAGTTCCGCGCGCGGCGTCGATTTGTTCGTGGAGCGTTGATACTTGTTCGGACATCCCTGCGGAAACGCTTGCGCTTTCATCAACAGCCACCACAACAAACTTTTGCCCGCTTTGTTGCCGGCAAGCCGGAACCGACCAGGCGACGCACAACAACCCAAACGCCAGGCAACGCAGCGCCGAGGTCGCCGCCTTCTGCCACGGAAAATTCTCTCTTCGCCCTCGCAGCGCGAGGTAGACCAGGACCGGCAGCAAGACCAGAACGATCAGCCGGCCGGGAAACGCGATTTCGAATTGGGCGATGAGCAGCGGCATCAGTCGATGTTCCCCCGCTGGTAGAAGGCCCAGTGGCCGGCGACCCAAATTAGCGCCAGGGCCGCCAGCAGCGACCACAGCGGACCCCAATCGGGAAGCCAACTGGCGTACGGCCAGGCTCGATTGCGCTGGCCCTCACGCGCCGCGAGGTTGCTTTCTTCGCGGTCCGCCAAATTCACCGGCAACGCGGCAGCGGTGTTTCCGCCCACGTCTTGCAGCCGCCAAACACCAACCGCCGAAAGGTTCGCGCCGCCAGCGAACTGGTCGCCGTATGGCGAAATGGCGTGCCACTCCGTAGGACGGGTTTCCAATCCGCCGGTGCTTCGATCCGTGGAACCTATCCGAAAACCCTCAGGCGCATTGGCAATACGCACTACTTTCGGGTTTTCGGATAGGTTCCAAGTTTGCTTCGTAGTCCACATTTGCCGCGCCGCCAACTCATCCCGGGCGAGCCAAAGAACTGCGTTCTGGATCAAACGCGGAAAATCTTCATGCACGGCGATGTCGCTGGTTCGCGGAGCGATTGCCAAGACCGCCACCTCACCCGAAGGCCGGTCAAACAGCCAATAAAGCAGCGCACCCGATAACGTGGCGGCAAGTTCTGTGAACTGACCGGCCGGCCGCAGACTTGCAGCGCGTTCGATGATCACATCGCGCAGATCAATTCCTTCGACTAAAGGATGATCAGCACTTACACTCGCCGCTTGCGGCTTCGCCAAAGGATCACCGAGTGTCCACAAATCACTCTCAGACCGCGGCCCAATGACTAACGCGGGAACCGAAGGCAATTGCCTGAGTTCGACTTCGCTAAAAACTGCCAACCCGTATCCAGAACAATCCTCAGGCAGATTCTTAGAAACGGTCAACACAACTTGCGGCAAACTCTCCATCGCCAACTCGACCGGCGACCGTTGTTGCTCGGTGACCAACAATACTTTTGTCTGCTGCGCCGGGGAAAAAACTAGCTGTGCGGTGTTATCCGCATCCAAGGCATCTTCGCCGTGGAGCGTGGCGGTCAGCAGTGTTGGGCTGTTAATCGGTAGTTCCACGACGCGGTGAGCGATTTGCCCGCTGGCAAGTTCGAATGTCAATTCGGCATCCGCGCCGCCGCCCGACAGCGAAATTGTTCGGTTGACCGGTTCCCGGCCATAGTTCGCGACTTCCACCAGCACGGCTTGCTTTCCGGCGTCAGCCAGAGAGGGGCGCGACGCGAATCGCGTGATCGCGACGTTGTCCGCACTGCCATCGATCGGATGCCAAACAACCTCGGAACCGTCTGTCGAACCGTTGGACGCGAACGCCGCGTCGCTGACCACCAGCACCATCGCCCGCGGCTGATCGGCTGCCAACCGCTGCGCGGTGGCGATGGCCGCATGCATCGCGCCTACTCCGTCGGTCGGTTGCACGCCGTCGAGCGACTTGTGCAAAACGGTTCGGTCGCCGGTCAAACCGCATCGCACGCGCACAACCGAATCGGCCGACAGGATCGCCATTTCATCACCGGTTCGCAGATTGCGAATTAGCCCGCGCACATGGCGTTTGGCCGATTCCAACCTGGATCGCGAGTGCGGGGCGGCGTTCATGCTGGCGGTGTTGTCGATCACCACGACGATTGATCGGGATTGCCCCCTTGAAAAAGTTAGAAAGGGCTGCGCCAGCGCCAACGCAATCAGCAAGACCGGCACGCAAGCGGCGGCAACAGAAACTTTCCGCCGCCACCGAGACCACCAACCACGCCTGCCGAGGGCAGTTCGCCAGATCGGCAACGTGGTCGACGGGTGCGAAGCTCGCGCTCCCCAGCGCAGGTACATCAGGACGATCACGGCAGCGGCGAGCATCCAGCAGATCTGTAGCGGCGAGAGAAATCCCATCAGCGCACCCCCGCCCGCAGGTGCCGGCGAGCGACGCTGCCCAGCACAATCCGCCGCAGGCAATGCGTGAGCGCGTCACCAGCTTGAACCGGGACAACTCCCAGGCCGTAACGATGGAAGTACCCGCGAACGCGCCGACACTCTTCCTCGAAGGCCTGCTGGCACAGGGAGCGGCCTTCCGAAGAAACGCATTCGCTGAGTC
>CALBTA010000203.1 GCA_937967755.1 uncultured Planctomycetaceae bacterium
TATCGACGATCCGCCCTGAAACATCGTCGGACGTCGTTTCCATCCGAATGCGTTCGTTGGGGTGCAGCGGGGTCAGTTCGTCGAACGAAACTTTCTGCGCCACCTGGTTGGGATCTTGGTGGTTGATCGCCTCGACCCGCAGCAGGGCAAAGTAGCGTTCGTTCTCTTTCGGCGGGCGGATTTGCCCGGTCACGATCGTGCCGGTCTGCAAGCCGAATCGCCGAATCTGGCTGGGAGAAACGTAGATGTCGTCCGGGCAGGAAAGGTAGTGGTAGTCGGGCGAACGCAAAAACCCGAACCCGTCGGGCAGGATCTCCAGCGTCCCTTCGCCGAACATCATGCCGTTCATCTTCACGCGTTCTTTCAGAATCCGAAAAATCAGATCCTGCTTCTTCAGCCCGGAAAGCTCGGTCAGGTTTTCCTTCTTCGCCTCGGCGAGGAGCTGCTTCATGTTCATCTTTTGCAGCTCGGCGATGTGCGTCTCGTTCTCCTTGACGCGCTCAATCCGCTTTTCAAACGGTTCGCCTCGGCGGTCTTGCTCTTCAACGATCTCTTCCGCCAGCGACATCGGTTCGCCTTCGGCATCCAGCCGGGCGATCGCCTGCTTCAGTTCATCGTCGTTGGATTCGGGATCGGACGCACGGTCGCGAATTTCGCTGCGCTGGGGCATGATGAAGCCTCGCCATGAAAGTGGCATCTGCTGCGCGGAAGGCAGCGGTGGTGGGTGTGAATTCCCGGCCGAAAAATGCCCCGGCCGGAAACAAGTAGGTGGGAAGGTCGATAACGAATAAGAGAAAAGTCCCTACCCATGTTCTAACACAAACGAGGATCCCTGGCGATATCGCTGCGCGGAGAGTTGGCGAGTTCAAGCAAAAGTCGGGCACTCTTGCCCGAAGAAAACGGCCGTAAATCGGGCACTCTTGCCCGACCAAAACGGCCAAGAGTGACCGTTTTACTGCCACGATTTCCCGCCTAATCTCTCACTTTCGCCCAAAACCGATCAACTTGGGCGTATGTTTGGGCCAAATCACCGGAATTGTCGATGATTACGTCGGCCGCGGCCCGCTTTTCGGCCAACGGAGTTTGGCGGGCTTCGCGCGAAGCGACTTCGTCATCCGACCACCCGCGTGATCTCGAACGCTGCACACGCACGTCCGGCGAGACCTCGACAAAGATCAGCCGATCGCAAAGTTTGTGCCAGCCGGCCTTCATCATCACGGCAGCGTCGAGGACGATCACCTGCTGGGGGTCGTCGTGGGCGATCGCGTCGATCTTCTGCTGAATGCGCTGGCCAATCGCCGGGTGCATCAGTGTTTCTAAATCGGCCAGCGCCTGCCGGCCGGCATCAGAATCGGCGAAGACGCTCTTCGCCAGCGCGCCGCGGCGAACTTCGCCTGCCTCGTCAAGAACATCCGCCCCAAACCGCGCAGCGATTCGGCGTTTGATATCCTCGTCGCGCAACACCTCATGCGCCACGTCATCAGCATCCAACACGACCGCACCCAACTGCCCCAACCGATCCGCCACAGCGCTCTTACCACTGGCCACGCCGCCGAGGATGCCGATGAGTTGGATGGGCATGGATCTCTTCCGTTACTCGTAAACTGTCGGGTCCGGCAGATTGTGCTTTGCGAGGGCTTCGCGGCCTTCGGTGCAGGCTCCGCATTTTCCGCAATGTTTTTCCTGGCCTTTGTAGCAGGTCCAGGTTTTTTCAAACGGTACACCGAGTTGGTGGCCGCGCTGTGCAATGTCGCCTTTGTCCATATGGACCAGCGGGCGGAGAAGTTTAAGCTCCCGCCAGTCACACAGCCGGGCGGCCTCGTCCATTGCGTCGGCAAATGCGGGGCGGCAATCGGGGTAGATGGCGTGATCGCCGCTGTGTGCTCCGTAAGCGACAGCGTCAAACTCCAGACTAATCGCCCAGCCGATCGCTACTGAAAGCATGATCATGTTGCGGTTGGGGACGACCGTCAGCTTCATCGACTCTTCTTCGTAGTGACCTTCAGGCACGTCAACGTTTCTGCCCGACAGGCTATTGTCACCCAGCAGCGGGTTGATGGCGCTCAAATCGGCGACGACGTGCGGTACGTCGATCGCCGCGCAGATTTCCCGTGCCGCCTCGATCTCACGAACGTGGCGCTGACCATAATCCACTGAGATCGCCCGTAGCGTGTGCCCCGCATCGCGCAGGTGGTACAGCAACGTCGTCGAGTCCATTCCTCCGGAGTAAATGACGACAATTTTTTCCATGGTCATTTGTTCGCAAAGTAGATCACCACTTCTGATCGTCAGGGACTGCCGATCTACATTGCCAAGCTACCGCTGGAACCTAGCCAACACAATGCCGCAGGGTTAGACTACTTTCCTTCCGTTGTATCCGCGCGATGCCAGGCGAAAGCAAATTCACGATGGAAAATCACCCGCAGAAGAACCCTTACCACGCCCCGCAACACCCCGCCGGCCCTCCGGCGAAGCCGTCGGGCGGGATGAGTACCGGCTGGGTGATCGCCATTGTGATGTTGGTGATCACGGCCGTTTGTTCTTGCCTGTGTGTACCAGTCTTGGTGGCGCTGCTGCTGCCTGCCGTGCAGGCCGCCCGGGAGGCGGCTCGGACGGCGGAAAGTTCCAACAACCTGAGGCAAATCGGGTTGGCGATGCACAGTTACCACACCGCCCATGGAACCTTCCCGCCGGCCTATATTCCTGATGAATCGGGCCAGCCGATGACCAGTTGGCGAACGATGATTCTGCCACACTTGGAACAGCAAAATTTGTGGGATCAGTACGACATGGAGCGCCCCTGGGACGACCCGGCCAACGCATTCTTGGCCGACATCGAAGTTCAGGTTTACGCCAGCCCGCGCGATACCAATCACCGGCTGGGCATGACGAACTACGTCGCGGTCACTGGGGAAGGCACGATCATGACCGGCGATGTGCGCGGCGAGGGGAGCAGTTTCGATGATATTCGCGACGGCAGTTCGAACACGGTCATGGTCGTCGAGATTCTCAACAGCGACATTCCCTGGACCGCACCGCGCGACCTCGATATGAACAACTATGTGCGCGTGAACGATGGCGGCACATGGGAGACGCCGAACGTCATTCCGCAACGCGGCATTTTTCTCTTCGGCGACGGCAGCGTGCAAGTATTAGATGACACCGTGACCCGCGAAACGTTGGAACTTCTGTTCCTGCGCAACGATGGGCAGATTCCGAATTTGTGGTAGCAGCAGGCGGCGTAGAACGGACCTCCAGGTCCGTACACGCCCGCTACAACTGGCCATCGTGTGTCCGGACCTGGAGGTCCGGGCTACACAATTTCTAACGCTGGCTCAACTGCGCTCGGGCGGCTTGAATGCCGGCGGCCAAAATCGGATCGGCTTCGGCGGCGGAGACCTGACCGTTGACCGGCTTGGCGACGTTATGCACGACGTGCGTGGGCACGACGCCCTGCTTGCTAATCGCCCGGCCGCTGGGTGAATAGAACTTGGCAGTGGTCAACCGCACACCTGTGCTGCCCACGGCCAACGGGAAGATGCCCTGCACGCTTCCCTTGCCATAGCTTCGCTCGCCAATGACCGGGCCGCGGCGGTGGTCGTGAATTGCCCCGGCGAAAATTTCGCTGGCACTGGCCGAATCGCCATCGATCAAAACGTACAACGGCACGCGCCACGTGCCGACGCGGTGAGCGCGGTAATCAAAATCCTCGCGGGCGCTTCGACCCCGGGTCGAAACGATCACCCCGTCGGTGACGAACTTGTCGGCGACTTCCACGCTGGCGGTCAGCAGCCCGCCGGGGTTGCCGCGAACGTCGATGATCAGGCTCTTCATCCCTTGGCGGTGCAGGTTCCACAAAGCGTCGTCCACATCGCGGCTGGTGGTTTTTTGAAAGCTATTGATCTTCAGGTAGCCAACACCGTATTCCTTATCGACCAGGCGAACATCTTCCACGCTGGGCACTTCGACTCGTTCGCGGCGGACTTGCAACACGCGGGCCGGCGAATTCTGTGATCGCACGGTCACGTTCACCGTGCTCCCTTCGGGGCCTTTGAGCATGTCGGCCGCTTTGTCCGGCGTGACATCAGCCGTAGCATGACCGGCAACCGCAACGATCAAGTCGTCCGCCCGCAAGCCGGCCTTTTCGGCGGGGCTGCCGCGAATCACGTTCACCACGTGCAGCACATCGTCCTCGGTCTTCAGTTCCACCCCGAGGCCGACGAAGTTGCCTTCGATCTGGCTGAAAACATCGTTCAGTTGATCGCGGGTCAAATAACCCGAGTAGTTGTCCAAGCTGCCGGTCGCTCCGGCGATATATTCCATCACCACAGCGGTCGGAGCGACGTTCAACCGGGCCGCACCCAAACGGGCAGCCAGGCTCACCGCATCGCTCGCCTCACGGGCATCACGGATCGGCCGCCAGGAAAGGTGCCGATCCAATTCAGCCCGAAACGCGCCAATTTGCTGCGGCGTTGCGTTGCGAAGGTTCTCTTGCAGAAACGCGTCGTCGCTGAGAGCTTGCGAAAGGGCGAACGTGCCGCGGCCGACCAGCGTGCGCCACTGCGGCGAATCGACGTGGTGCGTGTTGATCTTGTCCAACAGTTCGTCGTACAGCTTCAACGACTGCGTCAGCGACAACGTCTGCAACGAATTGACGAAGCTCCGGTCAGCATACCGGCGGGCCAAATCGTAACGGGTGCGACTGCGGTCCAACCGCTGGGTAATCTCAGCCCGGTTCGGGTACTTCCGCTGCGCGCCTTCGTAATGGTTCAGCGCTTCGCCCCAACGCCCCGCCCTTTCCAATTGATCGCCTTCGGCCAACAAGGCTTGCAGCGCGCCGTTGTCTTCGACGACGGCCGTTTCACGGGCCGCGATCGGGATACGAACCTGGGCATCGGCATGCCGCGATGCGGCGAATACCAACCAAGAAAAGCAGAGGGCAAAGAGGGCCGCGGCAACAGCGCAGCGGCATTTCCGTAGCGGGAGGGTACGTTCCATCTATTCGTCCGTCGCAGGGAGGAAGGCACCCTCTGCGATAACGGCCCAGTTCGAAGCGGAGTTTCCCGGCAGCGCGGCGTGACGAATCACGGTGGAGCGAGCTGCGGAAAAATCGAACAGGCCGAAGCACCGCAGATGGTGCCTCTTCAGGATCAAAACAAAAGCGCGGCGAATGACCGCGAAAAAATCGCGGCCAAATGAATATAGGCCACGAAACGACCCTGGTCAAAAAAAACTGCGGAAATCTTCGCGTGTTTTCGGCGGCGCGATCGTTACCAACGGTAAGCTCGCATCCGGTTATAACGCGTGCGCCCGATCACTGAGATAGGGCGGCATCCGCGGCCTGCGCGTCCTGGCGCTGCGATGGGTTCTGTGGGGCGGATTTGCATATCACCCGTCCCGAGCGGCCCATCGCCGACCCGTGTTGAGCATGGTATTACATACGCGGCCC
>CALBTA010000204.1 GCA_937967755.1 uncultured Planctomycetaceae bacterium
AAGCGAAAGCCGCGATCGCAGCCTACACCGCCGAGATTGCCGAGCGCGAAAAGCAACTCGACGAGCAGCACGCCCAAAAGCTTGCCGCCGCCGAGACCGCATTGCAGCAATACCAGCAGCAACTGCCCGAAAAACTGGCCGCCTGGGAAAAGCAAATCGCCGAGACGACTGCCTGGACGGTTTTGGATCCGACAGAGATTTCGGCCACCAACAACGCCAAGCTCGAAAAGCAGGAAGACCGTTCCATTTTGGCCAGCGGCCCCAACGGCAAAGGTGCGTACAAGTTCGTCGCCAAGACCGATGTGGCGAACATCACCGGCATTCGCTTGGAACTGTTGGCCGACGACCGTTTGCCAAAAAAAGGCCCCGGCCGTTCAAATTCCAACGGCAACTTCGTGTTGAGCGAACTGCGCATCGAGCATGCCGCCGCCAATCAGCCTGATCGGCGGCAACCGGTCGCGCTGCAAAACGCACAGGCTGATTTCAGCCAGGACGGGTATAACGTCGCCACCGCCATCGACGGCCAGGTCCAACCCAACGGCAACGGCTGGGCGTCGTCGCCGCAGTTGGGCGTCAACCGCACGGCGGTGTTTGAAACCAAGGCCGACACCGCCGCGGGCATCCTGACGTTCACACTCGACCAGCAATACCAAGACGGCACGCACTCGATCGGCCGCTTCCGCATTTCGGTCACCAGCAGCCCGCGACCTGTCCGCCTGGACGGCTTGCCCAAGAACATCACCGATATTCTGGCGACCACGCCCGAGGAGCGCAACGACAAGCAAAAGGCCGATCTGCTGAATTACTTCCGCGGCGTCGATGGACAGTTGAAGAAGCTGCAAGAAGCGGTCGCCAATGCGAAGAAGCCGCGCCCGACCGATCCGAAATTGGCCCAACTCAACACACAATTGGCAGCGGTTAGCCAACCGCTGCCGGTCGATCCGAAGTTAGGCCAGCTTCGGGGCGATGTCGAAATCAGCAAGCGGCAACTTGAAAACGCCCGCCTCACCGCCGCCCAGGACTTGACTTGGGCGTTGATTAATAACCCCGCATTCCTGTTTAATCACTAAAGTAGTAGGCACGCTCCGCGTGCCGTAACCGTGCTGCGATTCCGGCCGTATCGGCGGACGGCACAGGGACTGTGCCTGCTACTTTGATTTTCAAAACACGCTCGTTCCCACGCAGAACTTGGGAACGAGGATTTACAAGCCCACGGAGAACTCCCATGCTCGTCATTCCCGGCCAACCTGGTAAAGACCTTTGCGATCGTGAATTAGGTGTGAGCCGCCGCCACCTGTTGCGCGTCGGCGGGGCGGGCATACTGGGGCTTAGCTTGGGCAGCATGTTTCAAATGCAAGCCGCCACCGCGGCCGCCAAAACCGGCGGCGGGCCGGGTTGGGGGAAGGCCAAGAGCATCATCCTGTGCTACCTGCAAGGCGGGCCGAGCCACATCGATCTGTGGGACCCGAAAGAGAACGTCCCCGAAAACGTTCAAAGCGCCTTCAGCAACATCAACACTCGGCTGACCGGTGTGCAGTTCACAGAGAACCTGCCAAAGCTGGCTCAGGTGAACGACAAGTGTACGCTCATCCGGTCGATGGCCTACACGCCTTACGGTTTGTTCAACCACACCGCGGCCATCTATCAGATGATGACCGGTTACACGACCGATAAAGTCAGCCCCTCGGGCCAGTTGGAGCCGCCGTCGCCGAAGGACTTCCCGAACTTCGGTTCGCAAATCATCAAGATGCGCCCGCCGACCGCGCCGATGCTACCGTTCGTGATGCTGCCGCGTCCGCTGCAAGAAAGCAACGTCGTCGGCAAAGGGGGTTCCGCCGGCTTCCTGGGGAAAGCGTACGACCCGTACACGCTGTACCCCTCGGGCGACGACATGAACATGAAGAAGATGGACAACATCAAGATCGACGACTTGCAGCTTCGCCCCGACGTGTACGCCTCGCGGCTGCACCGCCGGGCACGCCTGCGCAGCGTAATCAACGATGGCATGCCGGCGATTGACAACGCCGTGGCCGATTACAAATTGAACGAGTACTACGACCAGGCCCTGAACCTGATCGTTTCCGGCCGCGCCCGCGAGGCGTTCGCCATCGAGCGCGAACCTGACGCGATCCGCGACATGTACGGCCGCAACACGTTTGGGCAAAGCTGCCTGCTGGCCCGCCGGCTGGTCGAAGCGGGCACGCGGGTGGTCGAAGTGATCTGGCCGAAGGTCGCCAACAGCGACAACCACTCGTGGGATCAGCACAAAGATTTACCCAAGCGGATGAAGACCCAGTCGGCCCCGATGCTCGATGCCGGTCTGTCGGGCCTGATCACCGACTTGGATCAGCGCGGCATGCTGGAAGACACGCTGGTGATCGCCGTGGGTGAATTCGGCCGCAGCCCGCAGCGGGGCGTCAGCACCTCTGGCAACGGCAACAGCGCCGACGGCCGCGACCACTGGCCTTATTGCTACACCGCGATGGCCGCGGGTGCCGGCATCCGCCGCGGCTACGTGCACGGGAAGAGCGATAAGACCGCGTCCGCTCCGCTGGAAGACCCGGTCCACCCGGCCGAACTGCTGGCGACGATCTACCACGGCTTCGGCATTGATCCGCAAACCTTGGTCTACAATCACCTCAACCAGCCCCGCGAACTGGTCAAAGCCGAAGCGGTGACGAAGTTGTTTGGTTAAAGATCTACGGCGGCCTTCGCACGAAAGGAATGCAGCAGTGAACGTCCAAACGCTAACGGTGATGCTCGCCTTGTTGATCGCGGCGATTTCCGCGCCCGCCGGCGGCGAAGAAAAAGCGGAGGCCGATCAAGGGCCCCTGACGATGGTCGTGATGGACCCGCTCGCCGCGCCGCTTTCCTGCCCCTGCGTGGAAGGATACGCGCAGCGGAAGTATGAAGCGCTGGGCGAACATCTCGAGTCGCAGCTTGGCCGGCCGGTGAAGGTGGTATTCAACGAAGCGCTCGGCAAAGCGCTCGCTGGGGACGCGAAGGGCCTGGCCGATTTGGTCGTTGGGAAAGATTCCGTCGTGCGGGCCGATGCGAAAGCCGCGGAGCTGAACCTGACCGCCGTCGGGCGTCTGACCGATAAGAAAGGTTCCGTCCTACAGCACGGATTGATCGTCGTGCCGGCGAAGGATCCGGCCAAGGCGGTCGCCGATTTGCAAGGGTACGACATCATCTTCGGCCCGGCCGAAAGCGATGAGAAACACAAAGCCGCGATCGAGGTTCTTACCAAGGCGGGCGTGAAGGTGCCCGACGAACTTTCCATTGACAGCGCCTGCAGCGAAGGGGCGGCAAAGGTTGTCGACCGCGGCCCGGGCGGCAAATCGGCAGCGGTCATTTCCAGCTACGCCGCGCCGCTGTTGGAAGGCTGCGGGACGATTGAAAAAGGCGATCTGCGCGTGCTCGCCAAGACCGAGCCGGTGCCGTTCGTTACCGCTTTCGTCAACGACGAACTGCCCGCCGAGACGCAAGCGGAGCTTCAACTCGCCCTGTTCTCGATGGCCAACAAGCCGGAGCTTTGCACCGCGCTGGAATCGCTCGTCGGCTTCTTGCCCGTCGCGGCCGAAGACGATTCCGCAAAAAAAAAGTAACCGAGCCGGCAACTCGCGGCGCTGAGGAAACCAGCGCCGACGGATCCTGGCCCGGCTGGCGCGGACCCAATCGCGACGGCGTCTCGCCGTGGTTGCCTGATTCTCTTCCGGAAAAACTAAACGTTATCTGGGAGGTGCCGCTGGCGCACAGCGGCCTGGGCGGCATCGCGGCGACCGACAAGTACGTCATCTTTGGCGACCGCGACCTGGACGACTTCCAAGATGTTTTTCGCTGCCACGATGCGAAGACGGGCAAACTGCTGTGGCAGACGCAGACGCTGGCGATTGGAAAACTTGATTACGGAAACAGCCCCCGGGCGACGCCGCTGATCGACGGCCAGCGGGCCTTCCTGCTGGGAGCGTTCGGGCACCTGACGGCTGTGAAACTGGCGACGGGTGAAGTGATCTGGAAGCGTGATTTTCGCGACGAGTTCGGCGTCAACGCGGAACTGCCCTGGGGATTTTGCGGTTCGCCGCTGCTGGTCGATGGCAAACTCATCGTGCAGCCGGGCGGGCCGAAGGCGTCGCTCGTCGCGCTGGAGCCGGCGACCGGAAAGACCATCTGGCAAACCGCTGGCCGCGGGCCTTCCCACGGTTCGCTGCTGGCGGGCCGGTTCGGCGGGCGGCTGCAGATCGTCGGCCATGACGCGACGACGCTCGGCGGGTGGGATCCGGCCAGCGGCAAACGGCTGTGGGAAACCAAGCCCGCGATCGCCGGAGACTTCAACGTTCCCACGCCTGTGAACATCGGCGGCAAACTGCTGATCACGACGGAGAACAACGGTACGAGGCTCTACGAGTTTGGCGAAGACGGAACGATTAACGCAGAGCCCGTCGCAACCAGCCGCCGTTTCGCGCCGGACATGAGCACGCCTGTGGCCGTTGGAGACAGAGTTTTCGGTGTCCACCGGATGTTCATCGGGTTGGATGCCGCCGACGGCCTAAAACAAATCGCTCGCCTGCGCGACGAGGCGCTGGGCGACTACGGCTCGGTCATCGCCAGCGGGACGAAAGTGCTGGTCGTCGGCAAAGGCGAGCTGCTGCTAATCGACGCCCGCGACCGGCCGCGCATCACCAGCCGCTTGCGGGTGTTCGATGACGATGTCACCATCTACTCGCACCCCGCGATCGCGGGCAAGCGGCTTTTCATCCGCGGCGAATCATCCCTCCGCTGCCTCGCCCTGGAGTAGTGTTCCCCGAAGGTTGGCCAAGTGTTTTCGGGTGCGTTCGCGGTCGGCTGGTGATTTTCTCTCGAACAAGTCTGGGACTTGTTCCACGGCGGCATCTTCCGTAGCACGCAGTTCCACTGCGTGAGGACGGGTCGCCAACCCGTCCTACTTTGGGAAAAAAACTTTCGGAATTCTGTCAAGAAAAGTGTACCACTCGCTTGACACGGTTGTGAATATCTGTATACTATACGTTTGAATGGGTACGATGGACTTCCAAGGGCGTCGAAATGGAGCGTTTTGGGGTACAACTGCGTAGGACGCAGTTCCACTGCGTCGGGGACGGGTTAAACCCGTCCCACTTCGCTAATAGTCTTCATCAAGGCGCGGGGAGAATGTACCACCCAACCCCGAAATGTGCGATTTTGGTACATTTGGAGCGGGGTGTGATTTAATCGTGGCGTTGTAACCTGTTGCGGTTCCATGACTTATGAAAACACATGTTCACGTGACGACGCCTCAAATGCACCACTGGGAACGAGAACGTGGTGCAAGCGCGGTTTGCGACGAACCCGTAGTCACAAGCTGCCAGCTTGTTGACTGATGCGGATTCGAGAACGATCCATAGCCGCGACGCTATGACATCGATGCGGAAGCATCGCGGCTATTGGGGCAGCGGCAGAACAGATCCGCTTGCGGCTTCGCCAAAAAACAACGCGCGGGTAGCAGGCATCGCCCGGGCCGCGCGCACCGGCGGACGATGGGGAGCAAGTTGGCAGGACAGTTCGGGCATCAACAGGTGTCGCGGGCGGTGTGTATTTGGGATAATCTTCAGGCGGCGTAAAAATCAAATCAACAGTGAGCGAACTGAGATCGTGGAGAATCTATGAGTATTGAAATAACCCCCGGAAAAACTCGCATCGGCTGGATTGGCACGGGTGTGATGGGGCGGAGCATGTGCGGGCATT
>CALBTA010000205.1 GCA_937967755.1 uncultured Planctomycetaceae bacterium
GCCCAGGTATTGGAACGCCGTTCGCCGGAGGCGTTGCACCTGGGCGATTTGTATTCCGACGACGAGATGGCGAACATCCTGGGCGATGCGATCATCGACGGAACACCCTGGCCACTGCGATTGCTAACGGGCGACGCCGCGCTCGACAGTTTCCTCTCGGGAAAAATCGGCGAGATGTCAAACAAGCCGTTGGCCGGCCGCGACTGCCGGCGGGTGCGCGTGCGTCACGAAGAACGCTCGGCGACGCTCTGGATCGATCCGGAAACGTACTTGTTGCTGCGGGTCGAACTGCCGCCGCCGGCCGCCAAAGGCTTGCGCGGGTTCATCGCCGAATTCCACAACGCGCGAGTCAACGACAACGCGCAGCTTCAGCCGAGCGACTGGAAACTTCAACGCCCGGCGGCGGCCAAGGTGGTTTCGTTCTTCGTGCCGCCGCCGCTGGCAATCGACATCCCTTCGCCGTTGTTCGGCGAGACCGTGGGCGACTTCACGTTGGAAACGCTCCGCGGACAACCCGTCAAGCGTGACCAACTCGGCGAGCGGGCCATCGTGTTAGCCTGGTTTTTGAACGACAAAGCGTCGCAACAAACGATGCGGCAGCTCCAAGCGATTGCCGAAAAATTCCAAGGTCCTGAGGCGGTCAATTTCTATGCCATCAGCCCGCACCCCGAAGCGGTCACCAGCGACAGCATCGCCAAGTCGCTGGCCGACATTGGCGTGTCGCTGCCGATCTTGCGCGACACGGCCGCTGTGGGGCGAGACACCTTCGACGTGCCCGGCGCGCCAACGGTCGTTGTGCTTGACGGCGACTTCCGCGTGCAAGGGTTCAAGGCGGGGGCCGACCCGCAAATGGGTGAGTTCTTGCCAATGCTGCTGGAACAACTGCTCGCGGGCAAAAACCCAGCGGGCGACTTGCGAAGGGCCGTGGCGGCCGAAGCGGCGCAATACCGCCGGCGGCTGGCCGAAGCCCGTTCGAGTTCGTCGACGCTGTTGGAGCTTGCCGAAACCCCGCTGGCCCCGCAATCCGCTCCGGCGAAGTTGAAACTGACGCCGCTGTGGAACAGCCGCGAAGCGAAACAGCCGGGCAACATCCTGGTCGTGCCAGGCGATGCCGGGCCGCGGATTTTCGTTCACGATCACCAGGCCGACTGGCGGACGCTGGTCGAACTGAACAGCGCCGGCGAAACGGTCGCCCGGCGGCAACTGCCGGTCAGCAGCGGGGCAGCGATTTCTTCGTTGCGGACCATCGTTGACGGCAAGGGCCGCCGTTGGTTCGCCGGCGGTGCGCCGACCGCCCAACAGGTGTTCGTGTTGAACGAAAAGCTGGAACTGGCCTTCGCCTATCCGCCTAAAACCAGCGACGAAGTGCGGGTCGGCGATTTCGCGCTGGTCGATTTCCAGAACGACGGCAATGTGCAACTGTGCGTTGGCTTTTGGGGATTGCTCGGCATCCACGGAGTCGACATCGACGGCGAACTGAAGTGGACCAACCGCACGCCGGCACCCGTCGCCGCGATTGCCACGACGCCGCCCAACGATATTGGCTGGCGGCAAATTCTGGTGACGACCGACCGCGGCGAGCTCGTTCCGATCAACGGCTTCGGCAAACACGACCCGCCAAGCCGAGTCGACAACCACGCCATCACCCAGTTGTACACCTCGCCGTTTGCCCGAGAGAACGCGGCCAACTATCTGGGCGTCGCGCTGCAGGCGGATGGGTCACCGCAAGCGGTTGCCATGTCGAAAGACCTGAAAGTGCTGTGGGACATGCCGCTGCCGGCGGGCACGCACCGCAATCAAATCCGCCCCGTTACCATCGGCAAGCTACTGCCGGGCGACGCAGCGCATTGGATCTTCGCCGGAGCGGACGGCTCGGTCGGCATCGTCGCCGATGACGTCAGCTTCTACGATTCGTTCAACACCGGCGTTCGCCTATCCGGCGTCGCCACTGCACGGTTCAGATCGGATTACGTGCTGCTGCTATCCACACCGCAGGGTGTTGCGGCGTGGAAAGTTCAACAAGTCGCCGGCCCGGCTCCGTAAATACCCTCACGTCCCGGCGGCGTTGCCCCGGCTAGTGGGTGTTCCGAATCTGTCGTCACATTGACATCTTTTTCAACGGAAGCATGCGTCAGCTGTGGCTGTGGTGCGCGGACACTTGTTGGTGTGTTGGCTGCGCTGGACAGGGCCCCAAGGGAATCTCCGCAGCGCTGACAAATTCCGGAATTTGTCAGCGCGCATCCCTCTGCCGAGGGACCATGGCGCGGCGCTTCGAACCATGCCGCCCAATGATGTCAAAACCGCGACACTTCCGACCAACGTTGCGTAACGAGTCAAGTTGCCAAAGAGCATATAGATACTATTGTACACCGTTCCAGCCCGAATGTCAAGGGGCCTGGCAAGAAAAAGTCGAAAGGGAACCAGCAGGCGGCTTGCCGAACGACACCACGCTTTGATTTGCCCCTGAGCGAACGCCGGAGCGAATTTTTCGCCGGAATTCCAGCCTACGCTTTCTCGGCCATGGCGATGCGGTTGACCGCGTTCAGAATCGCTTTGACGGTTGCCTCGACGGTGTCGGTGGAAACGCCGCGGCCGCGCCAGGCGCGGCCCTGGTATTCGACTTCGACGTTGGAATCACCTTGGGCATCCCGGCCGAGCGTGGCGCTGCGGACCGAAAAATCCTTGCAAACCAGCTTGTAGCCGGTGATCTTTTCCACACACCAGAACGCCGCGTCGATGGGGCCGTCCCCTTCGGTGGCACGCTCGGTGAATTCTTCGTCGCCGCGTCGCAACGTCAAAGTCACGTGCGGGGCGTTGCCGGTTCCGCAATGGGCATCGTAGGCAACCAGCGACCACTCCTCTTCTTCCACCTGGTGCAGTTGGTCTTGAATGAGGGCCAGGATGTCGCCGTCGTAGATTTCCTTCTTCTTATCGGCGAGGGCTTTGAATTGCTCGAAGACCGATTGCAATTGCTCGCCGGTCAATTGGAAACCCAGCGCCCGGGCGCGATCAGCGAGCGCGGCCCGGCCACTGTGTTTCCCAAGGACCAAATCGGTCTTCGCAAAGCCAACGTCTTCCGGGCGCATGATCTCGTACGTTGTGCGTTCCTTGAGCATGCCGTCCTGGTGAATGCCCGCCTCGTGGGCGAAAGCATTGCGGCCGACGATGGCCTTATTCCGCTGCACTTGAATGCCGGTGATGGTCGAAACCAGCCGGCTCGTCGGCACCAACCGCGGCGTGTTGATGCCGGTTTCCAATTGGTAGAAGTCGCCGCGCGTCTGCATCGCCATCACGACTTCTTCCAACGAACAGTTGCCCGCCCGTTCGCCGATACCGTTGATGGTGCATTCAATTTGCCCGGCACCTGACTGCACGGCCGCCAAACTATTGGCGACCGCCAGGCCCAGATCGTTGTGACAATGCACGCTGATGACCGCCTTGTCGATGTTGGGAACGCGGTTGACCAGCGTGCTGATCACGTCGGCAAAATGGCTGGGCGTGGCGTAGCCGACGGTGTCTGGGATGTTGACGGTCGTCGCGCCCGCGGCGATCGCCTGCTCGACAACGCGGCACAGGAAATCGACTTCCGTACGGGCGGCATCTTCGGGCGAGAACTCGACATCGTCGCAATACCCGACGGCCCGCTTCACTCCCTCCACGGCGCGTTCGATGATTTCCTCGGGCGTCATTTTTAGTTTGAATTCCCGGTGGATCGCGCTGGTCGCCAGGAACACGTGAATGCGAGCGCTTTGAGCATGCTTGAGCGCCTCCCAGGCACGATCGATGTCCTTATCGTTGCAGCGAGCCAACCCGCAGATCGTGCTGCCGCGAATGTTCTGCGAGATCTCGCGAACCGCCTCGAAATCGCCCGGCGATGCGATCGGAAACCCGGCTTCCATCACATCGACGCCGAGATCGACCAGCGCCTGGGCGATCTCCATCTTTTCGGACAGATTCATACTCGCCCCCGGCGATTGCTCGCCATCGCGGAGCGTGGTATCGAAGATGGTGATGCGTCGGTTTTCAGTCATGGTTTTCGTCGTGGAACAAGTCTCCTGACTTGTTCGTGGATAAAGGTCGTTGTTACGAACAGGTCAAGAGACCTGTTCCACATGGCAAATAAAAAACCCCCCAGCCGGCGGGCCAGGGGGTTTTTGAACGGTTTGGTTCAAACGTGACTACACAACCCTCACGGCCTGCCATGCGGCAGGATAATAAGGAGCAGGTTGAGTAGATCGCGTGACATATCTTCCCTCAGTTGTTTGAAATCTAACCAACCCTTTCGGTTGGGTCAAGCGTGTTGCGTTAGTTTTCTTGGTATCGGCCTATTTCTCCTCCACACACCACAGGTGTTTGTACGTCCGAATGAGGATCTGCCCGTCGCTGAAGGCGTGGGAGGCTCGGGTGAGTTCGTCGATGTGGTTTTCGGCCAGCACTTTGCACTCTTCGGGCGTCGGCTGAAGGACATACGTTGTGCCGGAATCGTTGGAAACATAGAGTTTTTCATCGACGTAGCTCATGCTGGCCCAGGTGCGGCCGCCCAGCCGGTGTTCCCATTTCTTCTCGCCGGTTTTCATGTCCAAACACCAGGCGACGCCGTTTTCGTTCAGAATGTACAGATTGTCACCGACGACCGCGCCGGAGCCGACGCGTTGCGGGTTCTTATTCCGATGATGCCACAACCGGTGCGTTTCGGTCACGTCGCCCTTTCCGCCCGTTTTCACCGCCAGCGCCGGGCCATGATACCCGCTCATCGCGACTATGATGCCATCGCCGATATGCGGTTGATTGTAGGAAAGCAAATTCAATCCCCCGCAGGACCAAACCGTATCGCCGCTGGCTGGATCGAAGGCGATCAACTTGTTCGGCATGCATAGCGCCATCAGATCGCGCCCGTCGTCTTGAAACAGCACGGGAGTGCTCCATGAACCGCGAAACTCATCAACCTTCTTGCTGGTGGCATCTTCGATGGTGCGCCGCCATTGTTCTTCACCGGTCGCCTTGTTGAAACTGGCGAGGAATGTTCGCATCCCCGGACCGGCATTCAGGATGACGCTGTCTTTGTAGATCACCGGGCTAGAGGCGTTGCCCCAGATGTGATCGAACTCGCCGAGGTCTTTTTTCCATTGCTCCTCGCCCGCCATGTCGTAGCAGTACAAGCCGGCGCTGCCGTGCCAGACGATCACACGTTCGCCGTCGGTCACCGGCGAGGCGGCGCAGAACGGGTTAGTCCGGTGGGTCTTTTCCGGCGCGCGGAAGCGAACGGTCTTCGCCCAACGGAGTTTTCCATCCCGGCGGTTGTAGCACATCAGCGAACGCATCCGCCCCCGGTCGTTGGCGCAACTGACGAAAACATCTTCGCCCCACACAATCGGCGTGGAGTTTCCCTCGCCCGGCATCTCGGCTTTCCAGGCGATGTTCTTTTCCGCGCTCCAGGTCGTCGGCACGCCTTCCTCGTCGGAGATGCCGGTTCCCTGCGGTCCGCGCCAGGCGGGCCAATTGCCGGCGATTGCAGGCGCGGCGAAAAATAGAATCAAAGCGACCGAAACGAAAATGCGGTTCATGACTGTTCACTCCGTTGCTGGTGCTGCTAGCGGGCTAGTGGGTTCGATATTCATATGATAGCAGTCCCGTGGAACAGGTCTCCAGACCTGTTCGGACAAATGATAGGTTTCGCACTTCACGTTGGAAGAGGATTGCAGTAGTTTCCGCGTTGAAAAACTACTTTTCCACTGCATCGAACAAGTCGGGAGACTTGTTCCACGGCGAGCGATGTCCCACGAACAAAATGTTTTCGGCGGCAGTAAAGAACCTGCGAAGCGAACGCCGCGCCCCTTTCTGGGTGTGCAGTTCGATTGTTGCCGGACCTACAACCGAATTTACATCAACCGCGACCGCACCGCCTTCGTGGGCCACTGCCCGAAGTGCGGTAAGCAGGTGCGCGCGGAGATCAGCCCCGACGGCACAGACACCAAGTTTTTCTCAGCAGGGTGATCGTCAACCCGCACCGAAAGTGATGCTCGACTTCAACGTTCAAGCCCGCAGCCGCAAGTGTGCGAAGACCGATCGCGCGTTTGAGCCGGGTGAAGAGTTTTTTTCCGTGTTAATTGCTGAGGGGGCAGACGTTGTCCGGCACGACTACGCGAAAGAAGCGTGGGAAGGCCCGCCGGAAAATTGCCTGGGCTGGTGGCAATCGGAAGTGCCTGACCACCGTGGGGCGAAGGTGAATTGGGCTCCCAACGATGTGATGCTGCATTATTTCGAACAGCTCAAAGGCAATGCCGAGAAGGAAGATTTGCGCTATGTGTTGGCGCTGCTGATGGTCCGGCGACGAATTCTTCGCTGGGATGATGCCGAGGGGGATGAAATTACTGCCGCCGAAATGAAGCTGTTCTGCCCGAAGAATGAACAAACTTACCAGGTAAAAGTCGCCAACCCATCGCCGCAGCAGATCACCGCCATTCAGGAAGAACTGGCCGAACTGTTGTTTGCTGATTCGTAAAGTAGTCGGGTCACTCCGTCCCGACATGACCGGTTTCGGAGAAACCGGACTACAGATGCAAGGATGCCAACGTGATGCAAAAGCCGCTCTCATCGCTGTTAGCCCTGGCAACGCTCTTCGCCGCTGGCGGGGCGGCTTGCCCGCGTATTTTGCAACAGTACACGGCACCCGCGCCGGTTGTCTTCGAGGGCGAGCCGACGATTGATCGGGTCATTGCGGTGACCAACGCCAACAGCGATAAGATCCAGCAGTTGCAATCAACGGGTGCGACGATCAAAGTTCCCGGCGTGCCGGCATTGCGAACCAGTTTGAGTTACGAGCGTGACAAGCGTTTCCGCCTGATCGCCGATACCAGCATCACCGGCGTGGAACTCGACATGGGCAGCAACGATCGTGAATTTTGGATGTGGGTGAAGCGGAACCGCCCGCCAGCGGTCTACTTCTGCCGGCATGAAGAATTTCACACCAGCGCCGTCCGGGAAGTGATTCCGATTGAACCAACGTGGATCGCCGAGGCGCTGGGCGTGGTCTATTTCGATCCCCGCGGGCGACACGATGGCCCTTACCCGCGCGGCGAAGGCGAGGTAGAAGTGCGAACGAAAATCCCCACGCCCGAAGGCGAAGTTACGAAAGTCACCGTGCTGCACAGTGCCCACGGTTGGGTGTTAGAGCAGCATATGTTCGACGCGACCGGCAAGCGGGTTGCTTCAGCGGTTGCCTCGCACCACCGCTACGATGCCGGAACGGGCGTGACGCTGCCGAGGCATGTGGAGGTCGATCTGCCCACGATCGAAATGTCCTTCACGCTGGAAGTTTCCGACTACATCGTCAACAGTTTGACCGGCGACCCCGAGATGCTATGGACCCGCCCGGAGCGCAACGGCGCTCCGCCCGTCGACCTGGGGCGCATCGCCCGCGACTCATCACGCCTGCTGGCGCCGGAGTTTGAACAACCGCGCTCGGTATACGAAAGGCAGTAGGGCGAGCCGGCGTCCCAGGTCGAGAGCTTCCAACTAGCTGGGCTTCTTCAGAATCGCCTGCAGTTCTTCGGCAAAGTCGGCGACGTCTTTGAATTCTCGATAGACGCTGGCGAAGCGGACGAAGGCGACCTGATCCAGGGCACCGCGGTACAGCAGTACCAACTCGCCCACTCAGTGGCTTTGGACTTCCCC
>CALBTA010000206.1 GCA_937967755.1 uncultured Planctomycetaceae bacterium
TGGCTGGCGGTAAGGGTTCTCGCTTAGAACCGCTCACTCGCGACCGGGCGAAGCCGGCGGTGCCCTTCGGCGGCACGTACCGCATCATCGACTTCGCGCTCAGCAATTGCCTGAACAGCGGTCTGCGGAAGATGCTGGTGCTTACGCAGTACAAAGCGATGAGCCTCGACCGGCATATTAATCTCGGCTGGCGGCGGTACTTCTGCCGCGAGCTGGGCGAATTCATCGACGTCGTTCCCCCGCAGCAGCGCATTGATGAACACTGGTACCAAGGCACAGCCGACGCGGTTTACCAGAATATTTACACCATCGAAAAAGAGCGGCCCGAGTACGTCTGCATTTTGGCGGGCGATCACATCTACAAAATGAACTACCGGGCGATGGTCGATTACCACGTCGCCCACGACGCCGATCTGACGATCGGTGCGCTGCGGGTCGACCGCGAATCGGCCAAGGCGTTCGGCGTGATGCAAGTGGACGAGTCGCAGCGGATCGTTGGATTTGAAGAGAAATCGCCCGAGCCGAAATGCATCCCGGGAGACGAGGGCCATTGCCTGGCATCGATGGGCATCTACGTCTTCACCGCCCGGTTCCTATTCGAACAGCTTTGCCAGGACGCGACGCGCAAGGGCAGCACGCACGACTTTGGGCGGGACATGATCCCGTCGATCATCAAAACGCACCGCGTGTTCGCGTTCCCCTTCCAGGATGAGAACCGAAAAGAGGCCGCGTACTGGCGAGACGTCGGCACGACCGACGCCTACTTCGAGGCGAATATGGATCTTGTTTCGGTCGATCCGCTGCTGAACGTGTACGACGAGCATTGGCCGATCCGCACGTACCAACCGAACCTGCCGCCGCCGAAGTTCGTCTTCGCCCAGGAAGAGGATGGCGAACAGCGCGTCGGGCGAGCGCTGGATAGTATCGTTTGCCACGGAACGATCGTCAGCGGCGGGCGGCTTAACCGCTGAGTCGTTGGCCCGCGCTGCCGGGTGAACAGTTTCGCGAGCGTGGAAGATTCTATTCTGTTCGAGGGCGTCGATATCGGCCGGCACGTCAAAGTGCGCAAGGCCATCATCGATAAGAACGTGGCGATCCCCGCCGGCATGCGGATTGGGTTTGATCACGATGAAGATCGTGAGAACGGTTTCCACGTCAGCCCCGGCGGAATCGTCGTCATCGCCAAGACCGACGGCGTCGGTCAGATCGCCCCGCAGGAACTTGAGTCTGCCCCGTAGCGAACGCAGGCCGCATGATGCTGGTTTCGATAGCGTACGTTCGGATTCGTACGCCCACCGGCGGCGCACGTGCTCGTCTTGAGTGTCTCCTTGGAACCTCCGCTAACTTTCGTCGGCGGATCCGGTGATGCCGGGGCCTTCGGAGAGGTAGTCGGCTTCCAGTTGATAGATCACGCCGGTCAGGCTTTCGCGGGACTGAATTTGCTTGTGAACCCGCAACGTACCGCCGACGCCGCGGCGCCACATGGAGTAGTCGATACGCAAAGGATCGGCCAGTTTGACCTCGATCATGTCGGTCAGCTTTGGTTGGCCGCCGAAGCAGCAGCTGCCTTTGTCGCGCACCAATACGAACTTATCCAACCCGGTTTTCTGATCGCCGGGGTAGACATAGCCGGTGATGAAAACCTTCTGCCCATCGAGCGACTTGGCTTTCTCGGGCAGCGGCAATTCGCCCAGGCGGCCGCGCATGCGTTTGATGTAATCCAGGTCAATGTCAACATCTTCGGGCTGTAGATCGGAAAAGTAAACTTCGCTATCGGCGTACTGCGGGGGTACTTCGATCTTGTTGAGGTAGTAATTTAGAAATGCGCCCAGCAAGAGGAAGGTGATCGACAAGGCCAGGCCCGCGATGGCGATTCGCCGGCCGGTGAACTCATCGGGCCGGGCGGTGATCGTCCAGGTGGCGAACAGCCCTAGCATCGCCCCCATCGACGGAACGATCAGCAGCACACCAGCCACCGGGATGACTGGGAGCAACAACAACGACAGAACGCCGAACACCAACGATGTCACCGCGGCGATGCTGAGAGAGCGATACTGGTCGTAGGCGTCGCTCTCACCGAACGCGGCTTCGGCTTCGTACCCTACATCGCTTTGATCTTCGGCGGGAAGCTCGGGCGAATCGTAGGGCGAGAGCTGCGTACCTTTTGCGAGCGAGTTGTGGTCGTCTGGATGAATGTCGACGTTGGAACTCATGAAACTTGATCGGCTGGAACAAGAAGCTAGGTCTGCTGTTAACTATACGGTGGATGTTCCGTTCGGTTCGCCGAGATCACCAAATTAGACGAGCATCCCGCATGGTGCGACGGTGGCGGTCGATGGCATCTTCGGAAATCCCTGCGTTCCGCAAGGTAAGGTGCCGCAGCGGACTGGAACGGGCGAGCGCCGCCAGGGCCGCTTCGGAAAGTTTGTTATCGGATAGATCAAGCCGAGTGAGCCGGGGCAACTCCAGCAGCAGGGAAACGCCGTAATCGGTGACGGGCGTGTCTTGCAGCCCGAGGGCCACCAAATCGGGCAGATCGACCAATCGCCACAAGTCGTGATCGCGGATGTTCAAGCCGGCCAGATTGACGGCGACCAATTGGAACGGAGTTTCCGGAAGTGCCCCGCCGCGTCGGATCGTTTTTAGTTGCCCTTGGCTGCGGATGATCACCTCGCCATCCTGCTCCATCGCCCACTGGGCCGCTTGTCTGACGCGGTCCTCGGCGGGCAAGGGGCGAATCAGTTGCGCGTGCCCGTCGATCATTTTCAGATGGGCAGTTTGAAACTGAACAATGCCTTGTTCCACCAACAGCGACAACTTGCGGGAATCGTCCCCGTTCCACCAGGCGGGGCGAATTTGCGCCACCGCGCCCGCCCAATTCACAAGGGTCTTGCCGTTGAGCTGAACTGTGACCGTCGCCGTGCCGCGCCGCCGGTCGAGTTCCACGGTTGCGTCAATGCTATCGGGTTGGCCGTTTGGAAGCGTGCCTAGCTGATTGCCGTTTCCTTTCGGATCGTAGGGCACGGTCGTGTTGTTGATCTGCGACAAGCCCGGACGGTATCCGCCCAGCTTGCAGATCACCTGCCGGTCTGCCACTGGCAGCGTGAAGGTAATCGATTCGCCGCGGGTTTGCGCGACTTGCAGATTCAGTTGATAGCTCCCGCTGGGCATCACGGGCAGCGACAGCCGCGACTTGTTTGACTGCCCCGCCTCGAGGCCGCGGTCGCTCTTTCGCCAAGGGCCGCTCACGGAATCGCTGGCAGGGTCGGCCAACGCAACCAAATCAATCCATTGCCCGCTCGGAACGTTTAGCGGTTTGGTTCGGCGAACGTTCCATATTCGCAATGACTTGTCGACGCTGCCCGAAGCGAGCGCCCACTGCCCATCATCGGGCGCGATGGGTGAGAAGGCGACGGAAGTGGCCCCTTCGTCATGACCGCCGAGCGTGGTTTGTAGTTTGCCGTCTGCCGCGTTCCACAGCCGCAGCGACCAGTCGTAACTGGCCGAGGCGAGCAGTTTGCTATCTGGCGAAAAGGCTAGGCCTTGCACTGCCGAGGTGTGTCCCTGGCATTCTCCGCGCGGCTCGCCCGATGCGAGGTCCCACAACAGCAGTTTTTTGTCGGCTCCGCTGGTGGCCAGCGTTTTTCCGTCGGGAGATACCGCGACCGCCAGCACGGTATCGGTGTGACCGTCCAACTGGTGAATCACTTTGTTCGTCGTTACATCCAAAACGCGCACCGAATGATCTTTACTGCCGGAGATCACGTGCTTCGAATCAGGCGTGAAGGCCACGGCGTAGACCGATTCGGTATGCCCGCTACGAACTGCTCCCCGCGGCTTGCCCGCGGGCATGTCCCACAGCACGACGCGATTATCGGTATCACCTGTCACCAGCGTCTTGCCGTCGGGCGCGTAGGCCGCGCACAGTGCCCACCCTTTCTTGTAGGAGTAAATCGTTTTGCTTTTCCCGTCGGCGAGGTCCCAGACACGGATCGTTCCATCGGTGCTGGAAGACACGACCGTTTTGCCGTCGGGCGAAAACTCGGCGGCCAACACCCTTTCGCGATGGCCAATGAGTTTCTGGATCGAATCACCCGTTGCCGCGTCAGTGATGCGAATCGAACCATCAAAACTGGCCGAAGCGATCTGCTTTCCGTCAGGGGAATACGCGACCGTACGAATCTCATTCGTGTGATCAGACGTCTGCTTGACGGTTTGGGCGGTTAGCAAAGATTGGTCCGCAACAGATGGTTTCTCTCGGGCGACTTCTTCAGGCTTGTCGAACTGGACGACGCCGCTGCCGTGCGCTTTTGCGATCACCGATATTTGTTGTGGGGTTAACGACGTCCCGCGCAGGCCAAGGTGCTCCAGACTCGTCAACCCCGCGAGCGCGTTGACCGCTTCGGCAGAGACTTCCACTCCGGAGAGTTCCAGCCAGGTCAACTGATCCAGCTTCGCCAACCGCTGGGCGTCCTCGCCGGCGAGCGCGGCGCCCAACGGGTAGGATGCTCGCTGAATTCGGACCGAACCATCGGTCGGCAGCCCGGTGATGTCCGTACGAACCGTGACGGTCGACTTCGTCCGGCCGTCGACGATGACATCCGCGCTGCCCCCTTGCTGAATCAGCCACGCCAGCGCCGCGCGATTGACTTTGTTCTTCGGGTCGACCACTGGCGGCGGATCGACTGGCTGATCGGGATCGGGTGTGGGGTTGTTCTCAACTACAACCACGGGCGGGTTCGGGTCGTCGTCTCGCGGATCGGGCGGTGGGTCTTCGACCACCACCGGCGGATCACCGTCGTTCGCCCCTGGTTCATCCCCATCG
>CALBTA010000207.1 GCA_937967755.1 uncultured Planctomycetaceae bacterium
ACTATTACTACGCGTCGCTGGTGAAGGAAGAGGACGTTCCCACCGAACAGATCGAAAAGCTGCTGCGCGATGGGCTTTCCAAAGCGGCCAACTCCGACGATGAATGGGTCGAAGATTCGCTGAACGATCGGCTGATCACCGTGATGTTCCACGCCGGCAAGTGGCGCGAGGCTTACCGTTCGATCCCCCCGGCGGACGAAACCTTCCGCCAGCTTGCGAATCAGTTTCGGTTTGATGAGTCGGACGAATCCAGTGATGAGTTGGTCAAGCTGATTGAAGAACACGCAAAGTCGCACGCGATTGACCCCTGGATTCCGTTTTACAAAGCGGTTGTCTATCAGAAAGTCGATCAGATTGACAAAGGCGAAAAGGTCCTCGCCGAGGCCTGGAGTACGCCGGCGGTGCATGACGATGAAGACCTAGCCCAAAGCTATCGTTACCTGTGGCTGCAACTTCTGACCGCCCAAGAGCGGTACCTGGATGCCTACCAGAAAGTAACGCCTCAGCAAGACGCGTTCGAATTCCTCGCCCGCCATTTGTCGAACGAAAAGAATTGGGAGCCGCTGGAGCAGTTGCTTTCGCTGCAGAAACTGCGCGTGCCCAACGACGGGCAACAGTTGTACTGGCGGGTTGGCATGTTTTGGGAGCGGGAGAAGTACACCGAACTCGCCCAGGCGATGGCCGCGGGCGAAGTGGCGATGGAAAGCCTGCAATCGTGGGAGTTGCGCTACCTCAGGCTGATGCACCTCCGCTCGCTGCTGCGGACAGATCAATTGGGGGCCGCGCGAAGTTTGGCCCAGCAGGCGTTGGATGACGAGGGCGACCAGTACCCGATGATCTTGGTCCACGTGACCGCCGGCGAGGCGGAGCAGGCTTCGGCGTTGATTCGCGAGTATGCAAAGACCGCCTACAGCACCAGCGGGTTGTACAACGATGAGGACGTGGGTGAGCTACTCAGCGGAGCGGACTACGCCGCAGTTCGCCGCGCAGCGCCGCCGACGCTGCCCACCGGCTACACCAGCAGTTCTGGCCTGCTGCTGTTGGATCAATCTGCTGACCTAACGCAAGAGCAGATGCAGCAACTGGCCGAGAAGTTCCTCACCGGCATAATAACCGTGGCGGAAGTGCCAAACGAAGAGCAAAACCCGCCGGACCGCAGTTTCATCATGTCGGACGAAACGCATCGCATCGCCGTGACCTATGGCAGCGACATCTATCAGGCGGATGCCGACCTGCGCGGCGAAGGGGTTACCGACAAAAGCTTGCGCGAACTTTACTACCAGCACAAAGGTTGGATTTCCATCGACATCTTGAGTACCGACAAAGAGGACTCCGAGGCCCAGCGCATGGTACAACGCATGGCCGCGTCGCTGATGGACGAACACACGTTGCTGGTCAACGTCGCCCCGGGTTGGCTGCTGCCGGGCACAGCGGTCATTCACGGTGATCAGGCGAGTGATATTGATGAAACGAAGGTGGCCAACTTTGACATTTGGCTGTACCGCGAAGCGGAATCGACCGACGCGGAAGAGCAGTGGCAGCGGCATCGCGAGCAATACATGGAACGCCTGAATAATTGGTTCGCCCAAAAGACTGACTCTCAGCAATTTCACATGCTCGTTCCGATGCACGCCGGCGACGCCCGCGAGCGGCCCTGGCTGAAGCTGGTGCGAATTGAAACAAATGAATACGACGAATACAGCTTCGTCGTCGAACTCGAAGAGCCGCTGCTGCTGTTCCCCGACATGAAACCGGGCGAGTACTTCGTGGTCGAAGCCTACCAGGTCATGAACTGGAAGCTGACCGATGGCGAGCAAATTAACTACGCCCAACAACCTGAATTGAACTAACGAAAGAACGGACTGACTTGAAAAACTTCATCAAACAACAAGAGCCATACCTGTGGCAGGCGATGGCGGCCGAGATGCATCGGCAGCATGATGGCCTGGAAATGATTGCCAGTGAAAACTACACCAGCTGTGCCGTGATGCAGGCGGCCGGTAGTGTACTGACGAACAAATATGCCGAAGGCTACCCCGGCCGGCGCTACTACGGCGGTTGCGAGCATGTCGACGTGGTCGAAGATTTGGCGCGCGATCGGGCGAAGGAATTGTTCGGGGCCGAGTTCGCTAACGTCCAGCCGCACGCCGGTTCGCAGGCCAACATGGCGGTTTACCTCAGCCAGTTGCAGCCGGGCGATACGGTCCTGGGTTTGGACCTGGCCCACGGCGGGCACTTGACGCACGGGATGAAGCTGAATGTTTCAGGCAAGCTTTACAATTTCATCAGCTACGGCGTTCGAAAGGACGATCACCGAATCGACTTTGACCAAGTCGCCGCCCAAGCCCGCGAGCACAAGCCGAAGCTGATCGTCGCCGGGGCCAGCGCCTACCCGCGCGAAATTCCGCACGGGAAATTCGCCGAGATCGCCCAGGAAGTTGGTGCGAAGCTGTTCGTCGACATCGCCCATTACGCAGGCCTGGTCGCGGCCGAGCTGCACGACAACCCCGTGCCGGTCGCCGACTTCGTCACCACCACAACACACAAAACGCTACGCGGCCCACGGGCTGGGCTTATCTTGTGCAAGAAGGAATACGGCAAGGCGATCAACAGCGCCGTCTTCCCCGGCATCCAAGGCGGCCCGCTGATGCACGTCATCGCCGGCAAAGCGGTTTGCTTTCGCGAAGCGATGCAGCCGGAGTACAAAGCCTACGCCCTGCAAATCATCGACAACGCCAAGGCCCTCGCCGAAGTGCTAACCGCCGGCGGCCTGCGGCTGATGTCCGGCGGAACCGACAACCACCTGATGCTAGTCGACGTCACCGCCATCGGCACGACCGGCAAGGTTGCCGAAGCGGCCCTCGACCGCTGCGGCATCACCGTGAACATGAACATGATCCCTTTCGACGAGCGCAAACCGCTCGACCCATCGGGCATCCGCATCGGCACCCCCGCACTAACCACCCGCGGTATGAAAGCGGATGAAATGCAGCGCATCGGCGCCTGGATGCTCCAGGTCCTCAAATCGCCCGACGACGAAGCCCTGCAACAACGCATCCGCGGCGAGGTGTCTGAGCTATGCGAAACTTTTCCAGTTCCCGCGGCAGCGATTGACGAGTAAGGCGCGGGGATCAACTCTTAGATGGCGTAATCCACGGCGTGAGCATCCAATGCCGCTTTTTTATCGACCCAGATGGACTTGGACTGATTACCGTTGCGGGCGTTGAACTGGGATTCGAGGTGCCGAACCTGCGACTTAAACCAAAGGGCTAGTGCGACCATCCCCTTACTCTAGCGCCATCTAGGCAAGTTGTTTAAATTGGG
>CALBTA010000208.1 GCA_937967755.1 uncultured Planctomycetaceae bacterium
ATGTAGAGCGGCGTGCCCGGGCGTTTGCCGCTGGCGGTCAGGCGGTTCATCACGCCTTCTTTGGTGCAGTCCGCCTCGCCCCCTTCGTTGGGCATGCCCCAGACTTTGGCGACGCCCCAGTCCATCATATAGACCTCGCCGAACAAGCCGACCAGCACGTTCTCTGGCTTCACGTCACGGTGGATCACGCCGCGGGCGTGGGCGTAAGCCAGCGCGTTGCTGGCTTGAATGAGAATCGAAAGCAGCCGGTAAAGCGTGAACTCTTGCTTCGCATCTTCCTCCCCTTGGGCGATGCGGCACAAGATTTGAAACAGGTTCGAGCCTTCGATTTTTTTCATGGCGAAATAGATCTCGCCGTCATCCGCAATGCCCATCTCATAAACCGGCACGGTGTTGGGGTGCGAAAGCTGCGCCGTGATGCGCGCTTCGCGAATCAACCGTTGCTGCTCGCGCGAGTTGTCCTGTTGCCCCGCCTTGAGTTTCTTGATGGCAACTTTCCGCCGTAGGTTGTTGTCGTAGCTGGAAAGCAAAATACCAGCTCCGCCGCCTGCCATTTCTTGAAAGCCCTTGTACTTTTCGTAGCCGTTGGAAAACGCCTCGTCCAACCCGGGGTCGGTGTCGGAAAGGAAGATGCTGGGCCGGCTGGTCTGGGGGATTTTCGCCACCGCTTATCTCCAAGCAAAATGTGGTTCGCGCCGCTTTCGTATGGATTGTATCCCCCTGGGCCGAATGCCGACAGGCGGAACGAAATACGCATCAACGGGCGCTGTAAGTCCGCCGGCAGTAGGGTATTGCGCCGATAGCTTCGAGTAGTTCTTTTTGCGGGGTGGCTCGTTTTCGTTCCTCAGAACGGGCAAGAGTGCCCGTTCTACATTGGCGAAAAATTTGTTGCCGGCGGTGGGTTTTGTTAGACTATTTGCTGTCGCCCTGTGTCGCACCCCGTCATCGGCGACTCTCATCTTTTGAATATCTATCAGCGACACAACAGGCGGCATCGCGTAACAGTGGCAGGCACAGTCCCCTGTGCCGTCCGCAAAATCAGGAGCGATTTATGCCTTAGTTACGGCACACGGACTGTGCCTACTACATTCTTAAGCACGGGAGGTTGCCATGCTGGTTGCCACAACAACCGTTTCGATCAACGCGGCGTTTCTTCAAGAGATCAAGCAAGACAACGTTGAATTGCGCGATCTGTTGCAGCGGCTTTCGGGCCAATTGCTGCAGCGCCGCCCTCGAATTCATGAGTCCCGCAGCCTGGTGGAATGCCTGCAGCGGCTGCGCGATCAACTGGCGTTGCACTTTGCGTTGGAAGAGGCGTTCGGGTATTTCGAGAACGCTGTCGACATCGCGCCGCGGCTGAGCGAACGGGCCGATGAGTTACGGGGCGAGCATGATTTGTTCTTCCGCGATATCTGCGGTATTTGCGAACAGGCCGAACAACTGATGTACCACGAAGTCTCGCCCCGGACCCTCCGGCAAATCGCCACGCGGTTCGGAGATTTCCATGACGCGCTGCAGCAACACGAAGCCCGCGAAACCGAACTGATCATGGAAGCCTTCGACGACGACATCGGCGTGGGCGATTGAGCGACCACCGGCGCAAGGCCGCGCGATCTAACCCGGCCAACGCGCCGCAAAACCCGCGGGTAAGTTTCGCCCGCTTGTCGTTCTTAATGAGAGCGGTTTCGATTCCACGCCTTGGCCGCAGGCACCGAACAGCGTATCGCTGAGCATCGCCTCCAATTCCGCCGGGCCGAAGCCGGGGCTGTGACAGGTTAACAGGAAGAACGCGGGCCGCCGCTTCACCAGCTCCGCACAATCAGTCAACAGCGGCACCAGATGCTGCGATAACTTCCACACCTCGCCCTTGGGCCCATGCCCGTAGCTAGGCGGGTCGAGGATCACGGCGTCGTAGAAATTTTCTCGCTGCAGTTCGCGGCGGACGAACTTCGCCGCGTCCTCAGCAATCCAGCGGATGGGATGTTCGGCCAACCCGGAATGTTCTGCGCTGCGGCGTGCCCATTGCACGACGTTCTTTGCCGCATCGACGTGGGTCACTTCCGCGCCGGCGGCAGCCGCCGCCAAGGTCGAACCACCGGTGTAAGCGAACAAATTCAACACTTTCAGCGGACGCCCGGCGCGCTCAACTTTCTGAGAAATCCAATCCCAGTTCTCCGCCTGCTCGGGAAACACTCCGAGGTGTCCAAAGTCGGTCGGCTTCAATTGCAGCGCGAATTCGCCATGCTGAACGGCCCAATCCGCTGGGGGCGAGCCGCGCCATTTCCACTTTCCGGCGTCTTTGTCTGAACGACGGAACTGCCCGTCAGCACCGGCCCACTGGGAAGCATCCTGGCGGCGCGCGCCGTCCGCGGCGGGGCAAGGGCGGTCAACGACCCACCCGCCCACGCGTTCCAACTTCCGGCCATCGCCGAAATCGAGCAGTTCGTACTGATCGGGTGCGAACACGAATTCTTTTCCAGCGGGCGGACAGAGGCGGGTTAACCGTTATTTTCCTGCATTGTAGAACAACCGGCCGCCGCCGCGAAACGAGGCAGTGCGATACTTTCGATGTAAGACGGGCACTTCTGCCCGTCGATTGCCGGGCAAGAGTGCCCGGCTTACGGCGAATCGGCCGCCCCCGCGAAACGAGATGCCCTGGATTGTTGCCGTGAAAAAACCAACAATGAATTAGGCGATCACCGTTTCAACGCCTTCCTATCAACGTCGGATGAAATATGCGAGCCACTCGATACATTGCGATCACCTTGGCGGCGCTGTTGGTTTCAGTGGCCGCGGCTGACGACCCGGCGAAGCCCGCGGCCGACCCGGCAGAAATGGCGGCTTGGGTGAAGCAGCTTTCCGCCAACCGTTTCGCCCAGCGCGAACTGGCAACGCAAAATTTGATCGACGCCGGCCAAGCGGCTATCGAACCAGTCGTGCAAGCGGTGTACGGGAACGAGCCAGAAGCGGTGGACCGCAGCCTGCACGTGCTGCGCCAGTTGGGCCTTTCCGACGACGAAGCGGTTGAGGACGCCGCCCGCGCTGCCCTCGAGCGGCTGGCCGCCAGCGACGACCGCCGCGCGTCGCTGCGCGCGAAGAATACGATGGACTATCTGAACGAGCTGCGGCAGGACCGCGCGATCGCAATGCTCCGAAAGTTGGGCGGCACGGTCGACGAGTCAACGGTCAACCAGTTCATCGGTGCCTGGCACATCACAACGCGGTACCACGTGACCATCGACGAAAACTGGAAAGGGGAAGTCAAAGGCCTGAAGTACATTCGCTGGCTGCCCACCCTGCAAATGGTGACCTTTCGCGGCAACA
>CALBTA010000209.1 GCA_937967755.1 uncultured Planctomycetaceae bacterium
CCGCCGCGTGGATCAAGAAGCTGGTCGCTGCGATAAAAAAGCATGATCAGCGTCACATGATCTCGGTAGGGTTAGTCCCTTGGAGCCTGGACCGCAAGGGTTTAACTTCCGGATTCGTGCCAGAGAAGATCCACGCGGAGCTCGATTTCATCGCGATGCATATTTACCCTGAATCGGGCAAGCTGGACGAAGCGCTAGAAACGGTCAAGGGCTTCGACGTTGGCAAACCGATTGTGATTGAAGAAACTTTCCCGCTCAAATGCCGGCCGGAAGAGTTGGTCACGTTCATCGAACGAACCAAACCGCACGCCGCAGGGTGGATCAGTTTCTATTGGGGCGAACACGTGGCCGAGTTGCGAGAGCAGAAAACACTGATCGCGGCGATTAAGGCTAAGTGGTTCACCGAATTTGAGAAGCTGGGGCGGGAGATTCGTGAGTAGAATAGACCGATTGAAACAACCCTAATTCCCTCTTGGCTTAGAACTATGTCTTGTCACCAGCGACCACCCGAAGGCTCTCACGTAAAGTTTGCTCTGGCAGCATTGATCGCGACGTGCGCGGCGGGTCTTTGCGGGCCGGCTACCGCATTGAGCGCTAGTGAAGCCCAGCCCAACATCATCTTCATCATGGTCGATGATTTGGGAAAGGAATGGGTTGGCTGCTATGGCGGGGAAGATACCGCGACGCCGAATATTGATGAGATGGCCAACACGGGTATGCGGTTTGAGAACGTCTACAGCATGCCGCAGTGTACGCCGACGAGGGCGACGCTGCTCACGGGGCAGTACCCGTTTCGCCACGGTTGGGTGAACCATTGGGATGTGCCGCGCTGGGGCCGCGGTTGCCATTTTGATCCGGCGAAGAACCCGTCGATTGGGCGCGTGCTGAAATCGGCCGGGTACAACACCTGCATCGCCGGCAAGTGGCAAATCAACGACTTCCGCATTCAACCGGAAGTGTTGAACGAGCTGGGCTTCGACGAGTTTTGTATGTGGACCGGTTACGAGTCGGGCGTGCCGGCCAGCGGCAAGCGGTATTGGGATCCTTACCTGTTCACCAAGGAAGGATCGAAAACTTACACCGACCAATTCGGTCCCGATGTTTGCAATCAATTCATTCTCGATTTCCTGGATCGGCAAAAGAGCGCTACGCCGTTTTTCGTTTACTACCCAATGATCCTGACACATGGACCGTTGACGACCACGCCGAAACATCCCGACGTTAAGACTAAGCGAGAGAAGTTTGCCGGTATGGTTGAGTACATGGATCACCTCGTCGGCAACGTGGTGAAGAAGTTGGATGACTGCGGGCTGCGGAAAAACACCATCGTGATTTGGACTACCGACAACGGCAGCCCCAGCGGCATCTCGAACAAGCTGAACGGACGGGTTGTTCGCGGGGCGAAGGGAAAGACCTTGGAGAACGGATCGTGTCAACCATTTGTCATCAGCGCGCCCGGCATCGTGGCAGCGGGAAAGACCAGCGATGCCCTGGTCGACTTCACCGATTTGCTGCCGACGTTCGCCGAACTCGCCGAGGCAAAACTTCCTGATGGGTACAATATCGACGGGCAATCGTTCGCACCGCTGCTGTTGGGTAAGGCGGATGATGGGCCGCGGGAATGGATCATGGCGATGGGCGGAGGAGCCGGCACTTATGATAAGAACGGCAGGGTCATCAACGTCTACCGCTACCGCGACCGGGTGATTCGCGACAAGCGATTCAAGCTGTACGCCGAAACCGACCGCAGCAGCGCCAAATTGGTCGACCTAAAAAGCGACCCAGCCGAATTGAAGAACGTAATTGGCGATGAGCAATTCGCCGCAGTGCTCGCCCGCTTGCAAAAGGTCGAAGCGCAGTTCCCCGCCGAAGACGCCTCGCCGCGCTACAACGCCCTCCCCGCGCAAGATTGGGATGTGAAACAGAAAAACCCTGGACGCAAGCAAGGTTTGCACGGGTTGCCGTCGAACGGAAGGGCGAAATGAAGCATTGATGAGTACGGGATTTGTATTGAACAGAAGGGCGCGGCGAACGCGAAGACTTGGTGGGTGTTGGCCTGCGGCCAAGCTTGTTGTTTCTTTTCCTTCGTGCTTCTTTGCGGCCATCGCGGCCTTCTGTCTAGATATTGTTAGCGCAAGCATTGATCTACCTTGATCGCTCGCCCGTTGCGCTTCTGTTACGCGGGTGGGTCATAACGCCGTCTACAATGCGGCTGATAGGGGAAGGCTATTTCGAATGAGAGGTTTTCGATGGTTCTGCTATTGGCCACAACGATTGCCGCGGTTGTTCAACCCACGCCACCCGTTCGCGCGGTCGTTCAGGAAGCGAGGCCCACCATCTTGGCGGTTCAACCAGGCGATGCCGATGCGCCTTCGCCTTTTGCAATTTGTACCGAAGGGGGCAGAAACAAGCCGCGGAGCGCTTTGGTTCACGGCGTCGACTTGCAGGGGAAGCGGTTGCGGTTCACGGTTGAAATGCCGCAAGTGATTCGTTTCGCCGCCGTTTCGCCATCGGGCGAGTGGGCTGCCGTGGGCGGAGAGTCGGACACCTACCGGCTAGACCTGAAGACGGCCGAGTATTCCGTTCTGTTCGCGGATTCTGTCGGCCAGTTGGCGATCAGCCCCGACGGAATACACCTGGCCATTGCGGAACTGTACGGAGAGGATCCGTTCGGCCGGCCCGAGCGGGCTTGCAAGCTGAAAGTCTTCGACCTTGAAACACAGAAATGGATCGCCGATCAGCCAACACCGATCGTGCAAATGGAAGACATTTGCTTCCACGGCGATGAAGTGGTGGGAGTCGGCATCGGCGGGCGGCTCTACACGCGAAGGCGGTTGGCTTTTCTGGCCAACGCCCGGCTAAATTGGAAGACGGACAAGCTGACGTTTGAAAAGAGCGCCGAGCCTTACGACTTCAACATTGATGTAAAGCGGCTGACGCCGAAAGAGATCGTCGCCCTGCGGGAACACCGTCAACTCACCCGCGAAGCGATGGATGAGTTGCGGCCCGCCTGGGACGCCGCCGGGAACAGCCTGGGCTACACCAAAGTATTCGGCATCTTTGATCGGGGAGAGGCGGTTCACTTCACCTACAACCGCTGGGCCGGTGGCGATAACGGCGGTGCCTGGTCGGGTATTCAAATCGCGCTGGAAAACACAGGCGAAATCGAGCACCGCTCAATGGACGATGCCATGCGAATGCAACCGATGGGCGGCGACATGGTTGTCCTCCGCTACGGCGAAAAAGTTCACCCCACCGAGAATTTGCTAACCGGAGATTCGTTCGAGGTTCCGCGCATCGACTACACCACAGGCACCGAGGCACAGGTGAAAACAGCCGCCGGCCTGCTGGTCCAGCAGGATGATAAGTTACATTTTCATCGGCCCGGCAAGCCATCGCTGGCGTGGACCGTCGAATTCGCCGAGGAGCTACGGCTTACTTTCGCCGCGTCGAGCGCGGACGGAAAGTTCTTCGCCCTGGTTCCGCAGCAATCGAAAACGATTCAAATCCGCAGCGGCGAAACCGGCGAGGTTATCGAGCGGATCAAACGAGAGTCGGAAGAGCCAGGCCACCATTTGCGAGCGTTGATTTTTTCCGCGGACGGAAAGCAGATGGCCGTGGTCGAAGAGCGGTTCCGAGTCTACCGCACCGACAATTGGGAGCGGGTTGTCGACCAACCGCTTCAGCCGCGGAAGTACTACTCTCACCTTTGCAGCATCGGCAGTGATTGGCTGCTGGGCGGGGCGGAAGATTCGATTATTCTCGACCCAATGACGGGGCAAAAACGGGCATTCGAGGTCCGTGAAACGTTTCGGGCCACGTCGTTTGTGCTGGGCGAAACGAAGTGTTTGCTGCTGGAGAATCGGTATGGAGATGCGTTTGTTGTGAATTTCGCCTCGGGCGAAGTGCTGCGCCGCTGGGTTGTGCGGGACTACCACTCTTCCAGCGGAGTAGTCAACTTGCCGCCCGCGGCGGAAGTGGTATTCGGGGGTAAGCTGCTGATCCGGCAAATCGGCAGCACGGGCCGTGCCGTAATCGCCCGGGCATCCGACCTACAGACGATCGCCACCGTTGTCCCGGTCCCCATCTCCCGCGGGCAGATCGGCTACATCATGTTCACCCCCGATGGCTACTGGATAGCGTCGGATGATGTCGTCGATGCCGGGATTGAAAAGCGGCTGGCGCTTTTCCAGGGAAGCAACCCATTGAACGCTGACGAGATGGCGAAGTACAACTCGGCAGAGAGAATCCAGGCGGCGATATTGGCGGCGATCGCCGAATAGCCCTGACTGCTCACCTTTCATGAAACGGAACTTGCCGGTCAAATGCGCAGGATCCGGGGCCAAGAGAAGCTAGGTGATGAGATATTGGTGATAGGATGGTGGGATCGAGGCCGGAGTCTCGTTGTCTGGTGCATTGTTTCGCCCTTACAAACGCGGGCGGCGGCAACTGCTATCTGCTATGTTGACTCGGCTCGTTCGAATCAAACCCACCGCTTCCGGCGCCCGAGCAACCATGCCCAAGAACAGTCAACCTGCCCAGGCGAAGCCGAGGTGCGAGCGGGGCGGGTTTGTCACTGACGAATACATTCGCTACCACGACGAGGAATGGGGCGTTCCGGTTCACAACGACCGGAAGCAGTTCGAGTTTCTGATTCTCGAAGGAGCACAGGCCGGCCTAAGCTGGTGGACGATCCTCAGCCGGCGCGAGGGTTACCGCAAAGCGTTCGCTAATTTCGATCCCGAGAAGGTCGCGCGGTTTACTGAAAAGCGGATCGAGAAACTCATTGCCAACCCCGCGATCATTCGCAATAAGCTGAAAATTCATGCCGCCGTGACCAACGCCCAGGCATTTCTGGCTGTGCAAGAAGAGT
>CALBTA010000210.1 GCA_937967755.1 uncultured Planctomycetaceae bacterium
GCCAGGAAGCGTAAACAACTCGCCTTTGCCCGATCCACAACCCGAAAAAATAGGTCGTGAGAATACAAATCATGTACAGCACGCCTTTGGCCGTTCGACCTTGGTAAAAATGCCCGGCACCGGGCCAAAGCCATGCCAAAAGGGCCGCAAACCCAGGATTCTTGAGCTCAACCTCGAGGGTCTCGCCGGGGGCGTCGTTCGCGTTCTCTTCGCTCATTCGGTCTTATTCGCTGAAGGCGGCTGGATATTACCCGAGCGCCCTATTTTACCGGTGGAATGGTTTCGCACCATACCAAGTGCGGTCGGCACGCGAATTCGCCATGATGACGACGTAAACGAAAGGGTCCGTCGCTTAGAAGCGAATACGAAGTTCGCTGCGATAGAACTGCTCCGCCCAACGCCCGTCCGTCAGCGGCAGGGCGGACGCGACGCCGAAATCGACCTTGTCGCAGATGACCATCCGCAGCCCGAATCCGCCACTGAGATAGGTTTCGTCGTTGGCGGATTGCGTCCCGGTGACGGGATCGGAATAGGCGCCCGTTTGAAAGGACCAGCCATTGAGTTCCGCCGTGCTGATCAGGTGAATATGACCCGGGCATCCTGCGAGCGTGCGGTTGTAGCTGAAGTGATAATGCAGCAACGCCCCGGCATAGAGTGGGTCGCCGCCGATGGGAATCCACTCGGCCACCTGAGCTTGAATGTAACTTTTCGAACTCATGTTCAGGCCGATGATCAGCGACGGCTCAATCGACAGATGCCCCGTCCCCAGCCCCTTGGTGCTGACGCCGGTGGGCGTGATGAATTTCGTCTGGAAGGTGATCTGCAAGAGTTCACAATCGAGTAGCATGCTTTTGGTGCCTGCGACCAAATCGCCGAAGCCCGCTTCATCGGTGTTCGCCGCCGCATCGTATGAGCGATAGGGCGTTTCGAAGAAGGCGCTGAATCCGCCGTGAGCAATTTCGGTGTAGTGGGTCAGGTCGTGATTGCGCAGATACGTTTCCACATTGGCCGGCCCCCGACCTCCGCCGCCGCTGCGCGCCCAGAAGTACTCCGCCCGATCGGGAAACCGCATGTCGATGGCCGCATCCCAGCGCAGCCGCGTTTGCGTGACGGGCCGCGCGGCCTCCACAAAAAACGCGGCATCCGCCAGCGCCCACCAGCAGGGATCGTAACAGGGGTCGGGGCAACAGACCGCATGGTAGAAGCCCCAGAAGAAACGCCCGCCGTGCCAATGATCAAAATAGTCAGGGCACTTGAAATCACAATTACCACAGTTCTCGCACGTTCCGAAATCAAGCGGAATGATGACTTCTTCGTAGGCGGCGCCAAACTCAGGCATCGCGCCGCCCGGCGGGAGTTCTTCCTGGTGATTGGCCAGTTGAATCCCCGGGGGCGAGCTCCACAGTGTGTAATCGCCGGCGGCCTGTGTTTGGGGGTACAGCGCTGCTGTGCCACCTTCGACCGAACCTTCGACGGTTGGCAGGCGAAAAGGTTCTGTGGCCGAAGCGACCGCGCATATCGCTAGCGTCGCTGCGCACAACAGTACGCGCGGGCAATTTCCCCTCGAACGCCACCGGCGCGTGGACTTGGACATGCGAAACGGTCGAAACGGTAAGTAGGCGACATTCGTCGCTTCAGAATAGATATGCGACAGCTGCGTTTGTTGAAATCGGCAGTTCAGTGGCTGAGACGTTGACTTTTCGTAAACTTCATCCCCATCGCCTGCTGCCAATGCATCGCTGGCAAACAACGATTCGTCGATTGCTTGCGGTGGCTTTGCTGACCGGGGCGTTGGTCGCTGCGCCTTCGCTTTCGTGGAGCCAGACGACTGTCACCACCACTGTTCCCGCAGTACCGAGCGCGCCGGCCATTGCACCGACATTGACCGCGCCAGCAGTTCCAGCCGCGGCGCCAAGGTTTGGGTTTGTCGCGGCGCTGGGCATCAAATGCAAGAACTGCCGCAAGAAGATTTGCAATTCACCACTGGGAAAGCTGCTGCAAAATGCCAAAGGCCCGTTGAGCGCGCTCACCGGCGGAATGGTTTCTCCACCGGGAACGCATGCGGCGCTGAACGACCCCAATGCCGGACCGCCGCCTCCGCCACCTCCAGCCGTTAGCGCGGCGGCGAAGATCAAGCAGGAACAAATGAAGGCCCATGCCCGCGCCGATGCAGTAAAGTATCTCGCGACGGTCGACTGTCACTGGTATCCCGAAGCGGAAGCAGCGTTGATCTGCGCATTGCGGACCGACCGCAGTGAGTGTGTGCGCTATGAAGCGGCGTTCGCATTGAGCAATGGCTGTTGCTGCACGGCCAAAACGGTGGAGGCACTACGCATTGCTGCCGCGGGAAGCAGCCGCGATGGCAATCCCGGCGAGCGATCGATGCGTGTCCGCCTGACGGCGTACAACGCGTTGAATCACTGCCTGTGCAATTGCGAAGGCGAACTGCTGAATCAACGAACCTGGGAGGGACGCCCCGAAACGCCGGAGCAGCCATTGGGGCAGACGGGCTCCGCAACGCTGCCGGCGTATTATGAACGACTATCGGAACGACCTGCCCAAGAGATTCTCATCGCCGCCCATCGAACCGTG